>CACYKX010000164.1 GCA_902775075.1 uncultured Prevotellaceae bacterium
GGACTGCAAGGTCAGAGTTATGCTATTCCAACCATGCAGGGCGGTGTTGAAACCATCAAACCATACGTGGATGAGTTTATCCGCTTTGCCAAACAGCATCTGGAACAGAAGTTCTTGGTAACGAAGATAGGCTGTGGCATAGCAGGATTCAAGGTCGATGAGATTGCACCATTGTTCTATCACGCTATTGATAGTGAGAATATCGTTCTGCCCAAGGAGTTTGATGACATTGTACAGGACATCCACAACCGCTTTATTGATTCGTTCGACCACGATGCCGACCGCACGGAATGGTAGAACGATTCCGATAGAAATTTGGTTACTTTCCGCTCTATTATGACATATAAGGTAAATCAGTACAAATGAAGAAACGGAGAAAGTATATTTTGAAGCCATCGACTCTTGATGCCATCAAGGCCATGAGACGTGGTGGGCGCGAAGCAGAAATGGAACTGCTTGGTCTGGGCTTCCATTCGCATAACAAAGTCCATAAGTCGGAAAAGATATATTCACGTAAGAAGAAACATAAAGGAGGTTGGTAAGATGGGAACGGCATTGACGAGTTTGAAGAAGATAAAGCCAAAGTATATTTGTATTTGGATTAAAGACCAGTTGAGTCAGCCTGATTGGTTTCGCTATTTGATTGTTAACAGGTCTGCTTGGGGCGCATTCTCAGTCTATGCTCATGCTAGGCGGAGTGACGGAAAGGCAAAGATTTCCTACAAAAGCAAGGCTAAGGCTGAAAAAGCTGCATTTGATATGGCAAAAAGATATGGGTATCCTTTTACGACCTACAAGTGCTTGTTCTGTGACGGATGGCATGTGAGTAAGGCCGTCAAACGGAATACTGAAGGTAAAACGACTGAAGAGGTTGCACTGGATAAGTATGCGGTGAAAGCCGTAGTTAGAACTGATGGCTTAGATGTTGAGAGAATTATGTCAACAGGCATTCCAGATTTGACTCCCGTCTATGGCGGTTTCCGAGGGAGGACACTTTCCTCTACCCGACAATTGCATGCCTGGAACACCATGATAGAGTCTGGTATCACTCAGATCGTTGACCTGAGGGCAGACTATTCTTCGGACTTCTATAGCGAGTTATGTCAGCGTAGCGGCATCAGTTATTTTAAATATCCTGTTGCCTATGAGGAAGAGTGGATTGTCAAGATGACAGAGCAGTTCCCTGCGTTCTGCAAGTTGATAGACAATGGGCGATTTTATATTGCCTGTGCAATGGGGCTCCACCGTACGGACATAGCGCTCTGCATATACTGGGTGTTTTATGCAGCCGATAAGGGTATTGCACCTCCGCCAATCTGTGGCTACAGAAAGGACAAGGGTCTCACAACAAATAAAATTATGAGGATGCTGAATGCTATCTATAAATATATGACTGAAAAGAATGGCGTTGAGCCTATTCCTGAGAATGTCTTTCACGAAAGAAAGGAGATTATTAAAGAATTAAGTAAATCAAATAACACACAGAATTTATGATGACAATATTTGAAAAAGGATATAATTCGCAATCACATGACGATGAAATACGTCAGAGGATAAGAGAGATAATGATGCATGAACATCTGAATATGGGTTCCTATTCAGACTATGTTGATGTCAAACTATGGCTACGTGAAATGAATGGGATTAATGTTACCATCTTCCTTGATCGGTTACTTGAAAAAAATGAAGTTCTTGATGGTTTCATTTTCCTTGTAACTGATAAAGGAGACCTAAATTGTTTGTCTCTTCTCAACATTGAAGACCAAAGTAGCGGATTAAAGCTATATAAGCAATATAGTGATGACGAAAATGATAATGATATTCTGGTAATGAAGGTAAGTCCTAACGATGTCAAAAGGGAGTTGCGGATTCCCGATGATTGCTGTAGTGGCTTTACATGGGGAACTTCCAATTCCGTGGCATGGTGTATCAACAGAGCAGTATAATAGCAAGTACATATTGAATTTCTCTGTATGTGGTGAGTTCAAACTTGAAATCTATTATCTCCCTAACGGTGATGATGAACCCAAGTGGTTGTTTCGAAAAAGTTTTTGTTGTAAATAGGCAATAATATAGTTAGCAGTTTATGGAATCTTTACAAGACAGAATACGCGGTTCCTTGATTGGTGGAGCAATCGGAGACGCATTGGGTTATCCTGTGGAGTTCATCGACTCCTTTAAGGGAATACAAACCCATTATGGTGAGCGTGGCATTACCCGTTTAGATGTACGGTGGACGGAGGTGGATTATGCTTCTTTTGGCAAAGCTGTTATATCAGACGATACACAGATGACGCTTTATACAGCCAATGGACTGTTGAACGCCAACAAACTGGGACTTTCGCCGGACTCAGCTATTCGCAGGGCTTATATTGAGTGGTATCTGACACAAATTGGAAAGCAATCATCCAAATACAAGGAATGCTGGATTAGCGATGTTCCTGCCTTGAATTACCGACGTGCTCCAGGAACGACCTGTATGTATTCGTTATCAGTCATCTATAGTGGCAAAAGTGTTAAAAATGACAGTAAAAGCTGTGGTGGCGTGATGCGTGTTGCCCCTATTCCACTTTACGCAGTTGTCCAAGATAGGATGAGCATTGTTGAAGCCGACCGTTTGGCTGGTGAAGCCGCAGAGATAACCCATCAGCATCCGTTGGGATATATCTCTGCCACTCTGATGTCCCATGTAATCTATAGGCTGGCTCGTGACAATGAGCCAAATAGGGAAAACATGAAGCAATATATCATGGAGGGTGTTGGCGAAATCCGTGAGCTTTATAAATAATATCATAATGATGTCGAACGTATGGCAGAACTTGCAGAAAGGCAAAGAGATGGCTGTTCTTGACAGTAATCTGAAGCCAATCCTCCCATTGTCTGAATGCACCTTATACATAAGTGATGGCACCATCAATGTGACGCTTCCCGACCACACTATGCGTAAGTATGATATGGATGGAAAGTTCATCAATGACTTCTATATTTCCAGTGTTCGTATGTCGGAATATGAGAAGGAGGAAATTATATATCGAGACAATGTGGTTAACAAGGTTGATGATGAGTTAACTGAAATCCTGGAAGAATCTTATCACCCACATGCAACAGCAAGATTGAGAGCATACGTTGCTGGTGAAGGTTACGAAGGACTCATGGCTGCTGACGGTCGCAAAGTGACTATGCCTCTGTATTGGGAAATCGAAGCTCTTGACCATGACCTGTACCTCTGCGCTTCAAAGAATGGTGATAAGGTGATCGTAAATGGCAAAGGAGAAATCGTGAGATAGTTCCAAGTTTCAAGTTTCAGGTTTCAAGTCTGTCAAAAGAGGGTGGTTTGGAGTGGGAAAGGCATGAATTCGATGAAAAGTGATGTTCTGATGTGAAATTTACACAAGAAAGTTTGACTGTTTGAAATAAAAATCGTACTTTTGCGTAAAAATTACATTAGACAGAATATCATGGATGAATTGAAGTACCATTACAAGTACCCACACCCGAGTATTACGACTGACTGCGTGATATTCGGGTTTAACGGCACAAAACTGAGAGTGTTGCTCGTAGAGCGAGGCATTGAACCATACAAGGGACGTTGGGCATTCCCTGGAGGCTTCCTGAAGATGGATGAGTCTGCGGAGGTGGGCGCACTACGAGAACTGAATGAAGAAACGGGGCTGAAGGATGCCTACATCAAACAGTTTCATGCTTTCTCAGACCCCAACAGAGACCCACGTGAGAGAGTGGTAACGATAGCTTACTATGCGCTGGTTAGGATGCAGGAGGTGAAAGGCGGTGACGATGCTGCCAAGGCAGAGTGGTTTGCATTAGACGAAGTGCCGTCATTAGCATTCGACCATGACCTTATTCTGCGGATGGCACTGAAAGAACTGCGCAAGCAGATACACTTCGAGCCAATAGGCTTTGAACTGTTGCCTGAGAAGTTCACCATTAAGGAACTGCAGCTGCTCTATGAGGCAATCCTCGATGTGAAGTTTGACAGGCGCAACTTCTACAATAAGATGAAGCATCTGGAAATCCTGACCCAACTTAACGAAACTGTGTTCAACTCGCCCAAGAAAGAAGCTTACCTCTTCAAGTTCAACCCAGACAAGTACGAAGAACTGAAACAAAAAGGATTTAGATTAGAATTTTAACGAAAACAGAAAGGAGCACGATATGTTAGGAGCAATCATAGGTGATATTGTCGGTTCTACAAGAGAATGGCATAACGTAAAAACGGAAGACTTTGAACTGCTGCCACCAGGTAGTCGATTTACTGATGACACCGTTATGACATTGGCGGTAGCCAAGTGGCTGATGGATGACCCTTCGCACGAAGAACACAGCCTGGTCAGAATCATGCAGGATATGGGGCATCGCTATCCTAATGCGGGGTACGGAGGTATGTTTCGCAAGTGGCTTAAATCGGACGATCCGCAACCCTACGGCAGTTATGGCAATGGTTCAGCCATGCGAGTGAGTCCTATAGGAATGTATGCCAAATCTCTGGACGAGGCATTGGAACTGTCACGTATAACGGCATCTGTTACCCACAATCATCCAGAAGGGGTAAAGGGCGCACAGGCTGTGGCTGCAGCAATATATATGCAGCTGAACGAAGACTATGATGTAACAGGCAAGATAAAGCGTTATGTAGAAGAGCATTTCGGCTATAATTTGGACATTACGTTGGAGGACATTCGAGATGAATATCGCTTTGACTCCTCATGTCAAGGCAGTGTACCCATTGCCATCATGGCCTACCTACAAAGACATAATGCCTTGGATACCTTGCGGCTCGCCATCTCAATGGGTGGCGACTCTGATACCATTGGGTGCATTGCCACTTCCATAGCATACGCCTGTCCCTTCTATGTGATTTCGTCGCGCACTAACATTCCGATGGATATTATTACCAAGTGCCGTGAGTTATTGCCTAAAGAATTACTTGAAATAAACGACCGCTTCGAGGCTTTTGTAACAAGGCCGCTCTATCAGTCGTATTACTTGAAGACAAGAAACATCTTTGCAGGAGAATACCCTGGTGACAAGAAAGGTGAGAAGGCTCAAACCAAGATTAATCAGATGCTTCATTTTGGAGTCCGTCACTTCATTGATCTGACAGAGGAAGAAGAACTACGTCCATATTCACATCTACTTCCAAAGTGCTGCACATATACACGTTTCCCAATCCGTGACGTGGATGTGCCAGACAATGTGGAAAGTGTGAGTCGTTTGATAGGTCATATTCAGGAACTATCCAAACGAAATGACGGTTATGTCTATATCCACTGTTGGGGTGGCGTTGGACGCACTGGTACGATTGTTGGTTGCTATCTGGCAGAAGACATCAGCATGTCATTGCAAAATAAGTCTTTAGAGAGTGACGAACTGACCAAATCCGCGATGTGCAGATTGAGTGACGCTTTCTCTCAGATGCCCAAATCTTCGCATAGAGTTTCACCTGAGACCAAGGCGCAGGAGACTTTCATCAAGAAATACGTTGAGAGCATGAAAGAAAGAGAACAAATGAAGAAGGAGCGTGTGAAAGACTGTATTCGTGGCAGTCTGATGGCAGGTGCAGCTGGGGATGCACTTGGCTATCCTGTGGAGTTTATGAGCAGAAAAGCCATTATTACTCAGTATGGCGACAAAGGTATCACCAAGTTTGAACTCGACCGTAGCGGTAAGGCATTGGTAAGTGATGACACACAGATGACCCTATTCACAGCCAACGGCATGTTGATGGGACTGACACGTGGATATATGAGAGGCATCGGTGGTCAGCCTGAGAACTATGTGGATGGGGCATATATTGATTGGTACTACACGCAGACAGGGCGGAAGAAGCCCGTGCTTGATGACATGGATTTTCACTACACATGGTTGCGAGACCTGCCCGAACTGGCTCATCGCCGTGCACCAGGCACTACCTGTATGTCAGCCTGTGAAGCCCTCTTGAACCATGAGAGTCCTACGAATAACAGCAAGGGCTGCGGAGGTATCATGCGAGTTGCACCGATGGGACTGTTGGATGCTGCATATCAGATAATGGGTGGAAGGGGATTATACCCTACAAGTCGATTGGCCGAGGCTGGAGCCACAATAGCAAAGGCCACACACCTTCATCCGCTTGGCTATCTGCCTGCAGCATTGATGACGCTGCTCATATCGCGCATCGTCCCACTTACTCCCGACGAGGTGAAAACTTCTATCTATCAGATAGTACAGGATGGATTGGACGTAATGTCAGGAATGGAGGGAGATGAGTATCATGGTGATAAGGAGTACTTACGACTACTGACACAGAGAGCTGTAGAGCTTGCGAAGTCTGATGTTTCCGACAACGATGCCATCAGTCAGTTAGGTGAAGGTTGGACAGCAGAAGAAGCATGGGCTATCTCGCTCTATTGCGCACTGCGACACATTGACAGTATGAAGTATGCCATCATTGCTGCGGTGAACCATGATGGCGACAGCGATTCTACAGGCTCTATCACTGGCAATATCATGGGAGCCATATACGGATATAAGGCCATCACTGAAGCACGACTGTTCTGCCCCGTGGGGAAAAGGTTTGAAGATACGATAGAACTGCATAACATCATTCTCGCCTTAGCCGATGACCTGTGCACTGGTTGCATCATTTCAGAATATGACCCGATAGAGACACCCGAAAAGAAACAATGGTATGCTCGCTATTGCGAAATGATGCCTATGGGAATTTGACATGATAGATATTGGGTTACACGTTTCTCTTTTATCTCATAAACTAGAAACAAAGAAAGGACTGAATTATGAGTGCTTACAACAAAATTAGCAAGATACTTGGACGTGAGAGTGATGAAGAAAAGCTATACAAAATCCTAAGTGCCGTTGAATACAAGGAGCGTCCTTACGAGTATTCAGACCTCAGTGAGGGAATGGGCGTTATTGGGGAAACGATGTGGGGGTGGTACAAACACCGATTTCTCATCAACCACAACGCCAAGTGTGCATACGAGTTTATGAACA
>CACYKX010000165.1 GCA_902775075.1 uncultured Prevotellaceae bacterium
CGTGAAACGCATCATGGAGGCTTGCCAAAAGAGAGGTGTAGCAGCACCAACATGGACTGTCAATGGTGGCTTTGTTGTGGTGACATTTATGAGACCTGCAAAGAGTGGCACTCAAGATGTTACTCAAGGAGATTCTCTTGATGGAAAAATAGAGAAGGCAATTAAAGATAATTTTAATGTTACCACAGAAGATTTGGCGAAACATTTTGGGGTTACCTCAATGACCATCAAGCGCCACCTTGTCAAAATGCCACATATTCGTTATGTAGGTAGTGGTTATAGTGGTCATTGGGAGGTACTTGACCAAGAGTAAAAACACCGGGGCGATTTACGATAATAAAAAAGAGGTGCAGATTCATTGTCTGCACCTCTTTAATATATAATTAATCTATTTTTACTTCACCTCCTCGAAGTCAGCATCCTGGATGTTATCATCCTGCTTTGGACCCTGCTGAGCACCATCCTGTGCGCCAGCCTGAGGACCTGCCTGCTGAGCACCCTGATACATCTGCTGACTAGCAGCCTGCATTACAGTGTTCAAGTTGTTGATAGCATTGTCGATAGCGGTAACATCACCACTCTTATGAGCCTCTTTCAGCTTGTTAAGAGCATCCTCAATACCTGGCTTCTTGTCTGCAGGGATCTTGTCACCATTATCCTTCAAGAAGTTCTCTGTGGTGAAGATCATAGAGTCAGCCTGGTTCATCTTATCGATTCTCTCACGCTCCTTCTTATCGTTCTCAGCATTCTGCTCAGCTTCAGCCTTCATGCGCTTGATCTCCTCATCGCTCAAACCAGATGAAGCCTCAATGCGAATGCTCTGCTCCTTACCTGTTGCCTTATCCTTAGCACTTACGTTGAGGATACCGTTGGCATCGATATCGAAGGTTACCTCGATCTGAGGAACACCACGACGTGCAGGAGCAATACCTGTCAAGTTGAACTGACCGATACTCTTGTTCTGTGCTGCCATTGGACGCTCACCCTGAAGTACGTGGATGGTAACCTCTGTCTGGTTATCAGCAGCTGTAGAGAATACCTCGCTCTTCTTGCAAGGAATTGTTGTGTTAGCCTCGATAAGTTTGGTCATTACACCACCCATAGTCTCGATACCAAGTGTCAATGGGGTAACGTCGAGCAATACGATGTTGCCAACACCCTCTTCCTTGTTAAGAACGGCACCCTGGATAGCTGCACCAACTGCAACAACCTCGTCTGGGTTAACACCCTTAGAAGGCTCTTTGCCGAAGTAGTTCTTTACCAAAGTCTGAACGGCAGGGATACGAGAGCTACCACCTACGAGGATAACTTCGTCGATATCTGAAGTTGAAAGTTTTGCGTCACGGATAGCATTCTGGCATGGTACAAGACAAGCCTGGATCAGGTCGTGTGCCAACTGCTCGAACTGTGAACGGGTCAAAGTCTTAACCAAGTGCTTTGGTACACCGCCCTCTGCTGTGATATATGGCAAGTTGATCTCAGTAGAAGTAGAAGAACTCAACTCGATCTTAGCCTTCTCTGCAGCTTCCTTCAAACGCTGCATTGCCATAGGGTCTTTGCTCAAGTCGATACCCTCGTCAGCCTTGAAACCATCGATCAACCAGTTGATGATTACACGGTCGAAGTCATCACCACCGAGGTGAGTATCACCATTAGTAGAAAGAACCTCGAATACACCACCACCGAAGTTCAAGATAGAGATATCGAAAGTACCACCACCAAGGTCGAATACTGCGATGTTCATATCTTTGTCGTTCTTGTCTACACCATAAGCAAGTGCAGCAGCAGTTGGCTCGTTTACGATACGCTGAACGTTAAGACCAGCAATCTGACCAGCCTCCTTAGTAGCCTGACGCTGAGAATCAGAGAAGTAAGCAGGTACTGTGATGACAGCATCGGTAACTTCCTGACCAAGATAATCCTCTGCGGTCTTCTTCATCTTCTGAAGAACCATTGCAGAAATCTCCTGTGGAGTATATTTGCGGTCATCGATCTGTACACGTGGGTAACCATTCTCGTTGATTACGGTGTAAGGCATTGACTCAGCCTCTTTCTTTGACTGCTCATAAGTCTCACCCATGAAACGCTTGATAGAGTAGATGGTCTTTGTAGGGTTAGTGATAGCCTGACGCTTTGCAGGGTCACCGATCTTACGCTCGCCGCCATCTACGAAACCGATAACAGAAGGAGTAGTACGTTTACCCTCGCTGTTAGCGATTACAGTAGGTTCGTTACCTTCGAATACAGCAACACAACTGTTTGTAGTACCTAAGTCGATTCCAATAATCTTTCCCATAATTGTATTTTCTTTTTTGTTATTATTCTATTATTAATATATGTGCGGGTTGATCCGCGAACATTTAGATAATAACAAACCATGTGCCAATAGGGGAAGAAGTAAAAAAGGTGTGACAAGTTGTCACACCTCTGTATATTTGTCGTTTATTTCTCTGCTCTTGCAGCGATAGCTTCTTTGATTCTCTTTTCCAGTTCCTCGCAGAGCTCTGGGTTATCTTTGAGCAGATTTTTTGTTGCTTCACGTCCTTGTGCCAACTTGGCGCCATTATAGCTGAACCAACTACCGCTCTTTTGTACAAGATCGTATTCTACGCCTAAGTCGAGAATCTCGCCAACCTTGTTGATACCCTCGCCGAAGGTGATTTCGAATTCTGCTTTGCGGAAAGGAGGGGCAACCTTATTCTTGACAACTTTCACGCGAACTTGGTTTCCTAAGATCTGGTCGCCATCCTTGATAGAGGTGACACGGCGAATGTCAAGACGTACCGAAGAATAGAATTTCAGTGCGTTACCACCTGTAGTGGTCTCCGGATTGCCAAACATGACACCGATCTTCTCACGCAACTGGTTGATGAAGATACATGTGGTGTTGGTCTTGGAAATCGTAGAGGTAAGCTTGCGCAAAGCCTGACTCATCAAACGAGCCTGCAAACCTACTCTGTTGTCACCCATGTCACCCTCGATTTCAGCCTTTGGAGTAAGTGCTGCCACAGAGTCCACTACCAAGATGTCGATGGCAGATGAACTGATGAGCTGGTCAGCGATCTGCAAAGCCTGTTCGCCGTTGTCAGGTTGTGAGATGAAAAGGTTTTCCACGTCTACACCCAGTTTCTCGGCATAGAAGCGGTCGAAAGCATGCTCAGCATCGATGAAGGCAGCGATACCACCATTCTTCTGTGCTTCGGCAATGGCATGGATAGCCAAGGTCGTTTTACCAGAAGACTCAGGACCATAGATTTCAATGATTCTGCCACGAGGGTAACCACCTACACCGAGAGCGATGTCGAGGCTGAGGCTACCGGTAGGAATCACGTCCACATCTTCAACCTTCTCATCACCTAATTTCATGATAGAGCCCTTACCGAAGTCTTTTTCGATCTTCGACATGGCTGCTTGCAGCGCCTTCAGTTTGCCTTCTTTGTCGGCCTTGTTGGCTGCTGCATTTTCTGTATCTTTTGCCATTTCTTATTCTAATCTATATTATAGTTCTATGTCTTTGTCAAATTCCTCGTGCCAAGGCAATCCCTGTTTGTTGAGTTGCTCCATGAATGGATCCGGATCGAATTCCTCCACGTTCCAAACTCCAGGTTTCTTCCAGATGCCTTTGAGGAACATCATTGCACCGATCATGGCAGGAACACCGGTGGTGTAGCTTACACCCTGCATACCGGTCTCCTGATAAGCTTCCTGATGCTTACAGTTATTATATATATAATAGGTGTGCTCCTTGCCATCCTTAAGTCCGCGAATACGACAACCGATAGAAGTCTCTCCGTCGTAGTTCTCGCCAAGATCCTGAGGGTTAGGCAACACAGCCTTGAGGAACTGCAGCGGAACAATCTTCACCTTCACAGTCTTACCTGAACCATCCGCCAAAGGAGCCTCATATTCCACCTCATCGATACGACTCATACCCAAGTTTTGGATGCAGTCGAGATAAGTAAGATACTGCTGACCAAATGTCATCCAAAAACGACCACGCTTGATGGTAGGATAGTTCTTGACCAAACTCTCCAACTCCTCGTGGTGCATCAGATAGCTCTCGCGACCACCGATGTTAGGGTAGGTGAGCTCCTTGTGAATCTCCAGAGGCTCAGTCTCAATCCATTTACCATCTTCGTAATAAAGACCCTTCTGAGTGATCTCGCGGATGTTGATTTCCGGATTAAAGTTTGTGGCAAAAGCCTTATGGTGATTACCGGCATTGCAGTCTACAATGTCGAGATACTGTATCTCGTCGAAATGATGCTTAGCAGCATAAGCGGTGAAGATGCCCGATACGCCCGGGTCGAATCCACAACCTAAGATAGCGGTGAGACCAGCCTGTTCGAATTTCTCCTTGTAAGCCCACTGCCAAGAATACTCAAAGTGAGCCTCGTCCTTAGGTTCGTAGTTGGCTGTGTCCAGATAGTTGCATCCGCATGCCAAACAAGCATCCATGATTGTAAGATCCTGATATGGCAAAGCCAAGTTGATGACCAATTCTGGTTTATAGTCATTGAAAAGTGTCTTAAGCTGTTCTACATCATCAGCGTCGACCTCAGCAGTCTTGATGTTCATCTTATAGCCTTTGTCATGGATAGACTTGACAAGACGGTCACATTTAGCCTTATGATGGCTTGCGATCATTAACTCTGTGAAAACATCAGCATTCTGAACGATTTTGAATGCTGCTACGGTAGCAACGCCACCAGCTCCAATCATTAAAACTCTTCCCATTTTTCTTGTAGATATAGGTATGAAAATTGTTTGGTTTCTATTTTATTTCGTCAGCACGAATACCGAGAGCACTCATCAGAGAATAGCCCAGTATCTCCTGTTTAAAGTTTCCGCCAGGCATTGGCTGCATGGCAAACATGGTGATATGCTTGTCTTCATCCACATTGCGCAGCGTGTCGCGCAGTCTGTCGTAGATGTCGCCTTCCTCACCGTTCGGGATGATCATCACGCGATTCACCTCATCGTGGTTGCATACCGTCTTCACGATGTCGAGCATATACTCGTCTTTGCTTGCTATATCATTGATGGCGAAAGCGTTGACGATAAATTCTCCGAGTTCCTTGTCCTCGAAAGCCTGAGCATTAAGTTCCTTCTCATAGTCAGAAGGTTGGAAGTTCTCCATCTTCTTGTTCTTGGCCTCGTGGATCAGTACCACCTGCGTCTCATGCTTCTTGCCTTTGTTTCTCAATCCTCCGTCGAGGGCAATGCAGACAGCCCACTGACTAAGGTCAGCCTGAGGAATTTTCCGACCGATTATTCGCTCGAACTGAACACTCAGCATAAAAGCCACATGGTCGATGTAGTCAGCATCGGCGATGATAACATTTTCGCTTAGTTTGATATTCTCTTCATTCATAGTTGCAAATATACGAAAAAAAAACGAATGCAAAACATAGAGCCATCTTATTTCTTGTTTTTCTCGAAAGAAAAGTGTATCTTTGCTCGCGAATTCAGAAAATTCAGAAATACTAAAATATAACACTAACATAAAAAATGAGCACGATTACTATTGCGATTATTTCAGCTTTCGTTTTGGGCTATTTCTTTATAGCCATCGAGAGCATTACCAAGATCAATAAAGCAGCCATTGCCTTGTTGATGTTTGTAGTCTGTTGGACGATCTATATGATTGCCCCGTCCAGTTATCTTCCGGGAGTTGCTCCTGATCAGATAGCCATTACCGTAAGCGACATCATCGAGAAACACCTCGGTAGCACCTCTACCACCTTGTTCTTCCTGATGGGAGCGATGACCATTGTGGAGATCGTAGACCAGAATGGCGGTTTCGACTGGGTACGTCGCGTGATGAAGACCAAGAGCAAGAAGAGTTTGTTGTGGAAGATAGCCTTCATGACCTTTATCTTATCAGCGATCCTCGATAACCTGACAACTTCCATCGTGATGATCATGATTCTTCGTAAACTCGTCAAGGAGCGTAAGGATCGTATCATATATGCTTCGTTGGTTATCATCGCAGCCAACTCCGGTGGTGCTTTCTCACCGATTGGTGATGTGACGACGATTATGCTTTGGAACAAAGGTCTGATCACGGCAGCAGGTGTCATCTCTGAGATTTTTATACCATCGGTCATCTCCATGGTTATCCCTGCCGCTATCCTCTCTACTCAGTTGAAGGGAGAACTCGTAAATGAGAAAGACGCTCAACAGAACACGACATCAGCTCTTCCAGCAGAGTTCAATGATGTACAGCGCAAGGTTATCTTCTTTGTCGGAGTAGGCGGATTGATGTTCGTACCCGTATTCAAGAGTATCACCCATCTTCCTCCGTTTATCGGAATCCTATTGGTATTAGGAACATTATGGACCGTAACAGAATTATTCTATCGTAACCTCCATAAGCATGGTAACAAGAATGAGACATTCGAGAAACGAGTGAACAATCTGTTGCGTCGAATCGATATGAGCACGATATTGTTCTTCCTCGGTATCCTGATGGCAGTAGCATGTTTGGAAGAAGTAGGCGTGTTGACAGCTTTAGGACAAGGTTTGAATAGCACATTCAACGGTAATCACTACATGGTGACAGGAATCATTGGTGTACTGTCAAGTATTGTAGATAACGTACCATTGGTAGCCGGTTGCATGGGAATGTATCCAGTACAAGCAGTTGGTGATATGGCAGTAGACGGCATCTTCTGGCAGTTGTTAGCATATTGTGCCGGAGTAGGAGGCAGTATGTTGATTATCGGTAGTGCCGCCGGTGTCGTTGTCATGGGATTAGAGAAGATCACCTTTGGTTGGTATATGAAGCATGTATCCTTGATAGCTTTGCTTGGATACCTCGCCGGTATTCTTTCATATTGGGTGATTCGCACATTTATCTTTGCAACACCATTATAAGGAAAGCGAAATACGAAATATGAAAAAGGTTGCTCATTGAGCAACCTTTTTTGTTGAAATTACTGTTAGTTGTATTCTAGCATAAAGATGTTAACCAATTAACCCTAAAGAAAGTCGTTAG
>CACYKX010000166.1 GCA_902775075.1 uncultured Prevotellaceae bacterium
CCGAAGAACTCCTTAGCGAGTTCGTTTTCGTACGGGTTTCCTTCGAAATTCGTTCGGGGCAGATGCAAGTTGCAAGTACTACAGATAACATCCTCGTTTGATGACAGGCGGCATCCGCAGACGGCGCAAGCCCTAGGAGCGATGAGCGATAAGATTTTCTCTAATATCATAAATCTTCATCTCCTTCTTCTATCTCTATCGAATGAATACAGTTTCGTATATGTTCCATCAAGAACCCCCTTCCCAGAGCCCAACGTATGGTTTTAATAGAACGTTCGTAGTCATTCTTTCCTTTTGTCGTCTTCAACTTCTGTTCTATCATGGGCTTAAGGATCTCTATCCAATCCTCGTCAGGGATTTCTTCAAAGATAGGAGTAGAGATGTCCCTTCCTATTTTCTTCAGAAAGAGAGCCTGTTCTATTTTTCTTTGTCCCCATTTGTTGTATAACATCTTGTCATGAACAAAGAATCTGCAGAAGCGCTCATCATCGACATATTTCTCCTTTCTGAGATAATCGAGGATGCGTTCTTGTTCATCTTTCGCTACTTCCCATTTATCCATTCGTTCTCTCATCTCCTGAGAACAATGTTCTGATTGTGAACATAATGTCGTCAACGTGAGGAGAACTTGTTGTTCTGTTTTTGGTCTCATTGTATACTCTGTTAAGCATGTATCGCTCTTAGCATTCTTTGCTTTCCATATAGGTCATTTGCTATCTTTATATCCCTATATCCAAGAGACACCATCAACTCTACCATCTCCTGTGCATAGATAGGGTTGATTTCGTAATATATCCGATCTCCATCTTTGAGATTTTTCACTCCGTATTCCGCAATAGAGCGATAGAAGATCAGAGGGTCTTCATCAGAAACGAATAGGGCCAGCGAAGGTTCGTAGTCGAGTACGTTCTTGCACATCTCTTCCTTCTCTTTTTCTGCAATATATGGTGGATTGCTTACGATGATATGCATGAACTTGTCGTCAACAGACTTCGGCTCAAGACGGAGAGCATCCTGTATCTCAAAGTCCACGTCGGCTCTAAGGAGTTCTGCATTCTTTTTGGCGATTTCTAGAGCCTTGGTACTGATATCATACGCTCTTACCTTACTATTAAGCAGTTCGAGCGACAAGGTGATGGCGATGCAACCACTTCCTGTTCCGACATCTGTGATGACAATGGGTTCTGTGTCTTTATGAATAGCTTTGATATCATCAACGATCAACCGGCACAGTTCTGCAGTTTCAGGTCTTGGTATCAATACTCCAGGTTCTACATGGAAGGTTCTACCAGCAAATTCAGCTTCACCTAATATATATTGCAAAGGCTCACCATTTTCCAGTCTTCGCATGATTTCTTCTAATTCTTTTTCTTTGTCTGCGGATAATTCATTAACTTTGCCACAAACAATATCGGTGTATGACATTTCGAAGCGTATTTCAAGAATTGTTCTCACGATAGCTTGGGCTTCTCTTGTATCATACAAGGTCTCTAGTCGAGTATATAAATCGCGATATGTCATCATGATGCAAAGGTAATAAAATTAAGGAAATGACGCAACAGAAAATAGATGAAATATATATGCGCCGCTGTTTGCAACTAGCGGTGAATGGTCGTCAGAATGCTAAGCCTAATCCCATGGTGGGTGCTGTCATAGTGAGTGCTGACGGACGGATTATAGGTGAGGGTTATCATGCTCGTTGTGGTGAAGGACATGCCGAGGTGAATGCCTTTGCTAGTGTCAGACCGGAAGATGAGACTTTGTTGCATGAGGCTACGATATATGTAAGTCTTGAACCTTGTTCACATTATGGTAAGACTCCTCCTTGTGCTGACTTGATTATAAAGAAAGGTGTGCGCCGCTGTGTTTGTGGTTGCATAGATCCGTTCGCAAAGGTACAGGGTAGAGGTATCCAGAAAATTCGGGATGCCGGTATCGAGGTGACGGTAGGAGTCCTTGAGGACGAATGTTTAGAACTTAATCGTCGTTTTATTTCCGTCAACACGCTTCATCGTCCTTACGTCTTGTTAAAATGGGCTCAGACTTCTAATGGATTTCTGGATGAGATGAAGACAGATTCTGAAGGACGTCAGGTATTCTCACCTTTAAAGATATCTTCTCCTTTTACTCAAATACTTGTTCATAAACTTCGTGCTGAGAATGATGCCATTGTTGTTGGAAGAACTACGGATGAGCGTGAGCATCCTCAACTTACGGTTCGTGAATGGGTGGGGAAGAACCCTTTTCGCTTCGTGCTATCCTCAGACTTCTCTATTCAAGATCTTTTTAAGATGTTGATGGAGAAATCATGTCAATCCCTAATCGTTGAGGGAGGGGCAAAAACCTTGGAATCCTTTATTCAAAGTGGATGTTATGACGAGATTAGAGTAGAGACGAATACGGGTTTATATGTTAACGAAGGTACTCCCGCTCCCCAGTTACCATCAGGTTTAGTGATAGCCAAACATGAAGTTTATGGCGACCAAGTGATTATTACATACGAAAAAGAAAATGTCAACAAATAGATTTACCTCCCGACTGAGTATGTCGGATGATTATAAGCGTCAAATGCTTATTCAGAAGATTGAACAAGCTGTAGAGAATATGACGTTGGGTGAACTTGAGGCTGTAAGTTACGACCTCTTCACAAAGGGATATATAGAAGACCTATAATTCTTATTTTCGGCCAAAGTCAGCAGGACATTCTCCCCATTTCTTTGTCTCCCATTTTAGTATAGGGGTATGAATAGGATGTGTTCTTAGCCAATGTTCTGCTCTGGCGATAATTCGGTAGAGCTCTTCCGTTTGGGCATTTCTTTCTAATTTCGTCTTGCATTGCTTTTTGGCAACCCACAGTTGTGCGTTTACGCTGTCGCTATAGATCACCTTATCGGTGATACCTTTTTTCTCCATGAGAGCTAAGGCATGAACGATGGCGAGGAATTCTCCGATATTATTCGTACCGTGGATAGGACCGAAATGAAAAACCTGTGTACCCGTAGACAAGTCGATAGCCTGATACTCCATAGGTCCCGGATTACCGCTACATGCAGCATCAACGGCCCACGCATTTGCCTTTACCTCATTAGGTAATGGTAATACCGTATCGTTTCGCCAGTCAGGCGGATTCTTCAAATCATTTTTCTTCATATCGTTCTTAGAAGGGACTTTGATATCCGAGGGGAAATGCCCGTGCGTCCCCTCGGATAGAATCTATATTGTTTACATTCTTTCAGGAACCTCAATACCCAACAGAGACATACCGTTTTTGATGATCTTTGCTACATTCTTAGCAAGTACCAATCGGGTAATCTTCTCATCATCGGTATCAGCCTTTAGGATACTGTAATCATGATAGAATTGGTTGAAGTCCTTAGTCAACTCATAGCAATAGTTTGCGATACCACTTGGACTATAGTCGATACCAGCCTGTTCTATAGCAGCACCAAACTCGTTCATCTTCTGTATAAGTTGAATCTCCTTCTCGTTCAGAGGAGCATTGTCACCAAGAACATTTGGTAACTTGATATCCTCAGCATCAGCCTTGCGCAGTACGCTACGGATACGAGCGTATGTATACTGGATGAAAGGACCCGTATTTCCGTTGAAGTCAATACTTTCTTCTGGATTGAAGAGCATGTTCTTACGAGCATCAACCTTTAAGATAAAGTATTTGAGTGCACCCATACCGACGATACGAGCAATCTCCTTCTTCTCTTCTTCGGTGATACCTTCCAGTTTGTTCACCTTATCCTCACTGGTCTTGTAAGCATCGCTGATCATCTGCGCAATCAAGTCATCAGCGTCTACGACAGTACCCTCACGACTCTTCATCTTACCGTTAGGCAACTCTACCATACCATAAGAGAAATGGACGAGATCCTTACCCCACTTGAAACCTAAGCGGTCGAGGAGAATAGACAATACCTGGAAATGATAATTCTGCTCGTTACCTACGACATAAATCATCTTATCGATAGGGAAGTCGCTGAATCGCATCTCGGCAGTACCGATATCCTGTGTCATATATACAGAGGTACCGTCCTTACGGAGCAACAACTTCTGGTCGAGACCTTCCTGAGTAAGGTCAGCCCATACAGAGCCATCCTCCTTACGGAAGAAAAGGTTCTTAGCAAGACCTTCTTCAACTTTCTTCTTACCAACGAGGTAAGTATTTGATTCATAGTATATCTTGTCGAAGCCTACGCCCATAGCCTTGTAAGTCTCATCAAAGCCAGCGTATACCCAAGAGTTCATCTTGCTCCAGAGCGCACGAACCTCAGGGTCGTTATGCTCCCATTTTACGAGCATCTCGTGAGCTTCCTTGATGAGCGGAGCTTCCTGTTCAGCCTTTTCCTTTGCAGCATCTTCTGTCATGCCCTCAGCCACATACTGTTTGGTCAGTTCTGCACACTCCTCTTTGAAATGTTTGTCGAAAGCTACATAGAAGTCACCGATTAGGTGGTCACCTTTCTTGCCAGCCTTTTCAGGAGTAATACCATTACCCCATTTCAGCCAAGCAAGCATAGACTTACAGATGTGGATACCACGATCGTTTACGATATTTGTTTTCACCACCTTGTTACCGTTAGCCTCCATGATCTGAGCCAGAGACCAACCGAGCAGGTTGTTACGCACATGTCCGAGGTGTAAAGGTTTGTTGGTGTTAGGTGAAGAATATTCGATCATCACGAGAGGAGACTCATCGGTTACTTTCTTCTCTCCAAATTTCTCATCAGCATTGATATCGTTGAGGAGTTCCACCCATGCAGCAGGAGCAATGGTGAGATTCAAGAAACCCTTGACAACATTGAATTTCTCTACAGCCTTACAGTTTTTCTGTAGATATTCGCCGATTTCCTGAGCAGTATCCTCAGGTTTCTTCTTTGAAATCTTAAGGAATGGGAAGACAACGAGAGTCAAGTTACCCTCGAAGTTGCTACGAGTCTTCTGCAGTTGTACCATATTCTCTGGTATCTCCTGACCATATAACTCTTTAATGGCCTGAATAGCCGAAGCACTTATTTGGTTTTCAATCTTCATACCGGTATTTTTATTATTCTAGAATTTGTGTGCAAAGTTAATAAAATAAATCCATACTATGATGTATGCGCATCTTTTTTTTCTAATATCCAGGGTTCTGGTCGAGGTTATGGTTTAAATCTCTGCAGATGCTTGGAATAGGGAAGACCATCAGATGTTTGTCCTCGTCGAATTTACCGAATCTTATCAGGTCATTTCTTCTCCATCCTTCCCACATCAGTTCCAGGAGCCTTTCTTTGAGGATATTGTCTAAGTTAGCAAAAAGAGAAGTTGCACCGACACGTTTTTCCACGGCTGCAAGTTCCTCCTTTCCATCCATTCCATTTCTCGTCTTTGCTTCAGCTTCCATGAGTAGGACATCGGCATATCTGAACAACACGATATCATTATCTTGCAGATGTCCGTTATCGTATGCCATCGGGTCCGTCTCATACTTGCTCATTCTCGCTCCACCGGTCTTCTCGTATAAACTTCCGGTCATATTATCAGCTACTTCCAAAGGATAGTACACCAGTGGTTTTCCATTGCTTAGTTTGACGACATTACCATTCACCTTGACCGTGTCGGCAAAGAAATTGAGTTGGAATCTCGGGTCTACGGAATCCGTTCCATATCCATACGCCTTTACGGTAGATACCGTAGCACAAGTTCCGTTTTCCGCATCCAATCCGAGAGCACTTCCGTGTGCATAGTGTCTACTTCTGAAGAGATACGAGAACGTGTTGGAATACAGCATTTTATCCATAGGGATGACGAAGATGTTCTCTTTAGACTCCTCGTTGTGTATACAGAAATTCTTGGCATATTCGTCCAGTACATATCCTGTCTTCTTGATCTTCTCACAATAAGCGATTGTAGCCTCCCAAGCATTTTTCTTTTCCCCGTCAATGGTAAAATAGATTTTTTCTCCGTTTGGAATCTTTTCGTCTGTCCAGTCATCATCAGAGTATACCTCAGCATTCAGACAAAGTTTAGCCAGAAGAAATTCAGCGACAGGACGTGTAATCCTTCCGTAATATTTCCCCTTGTAGTTGCTATGCTCATTGGCCAAGTAAGGCAATACACTTTGCAGTTCGTCTACGATAAACTGATATACGACATTTCTGTTACTTTGCTTAATCTGGTTTTGAGTCGTATGATAATCCGTTACCAACGGAATGTTACCGAACATATCCATGGTATAGAAGTAAAACAAAGCCCTGATGGCTCTTACCTCAGAAGTATATTCCGTATATTCGGCATCAGAAAGTACATTCTTGTTCTTCTCGATATTGTATAGCGATTTATTGCAGAGCGTGATTACCTTATACAGATAATTCCACGTATTTTCGAGAGGTAACTCCGTAGGCGTCCAAGTATGGGTGTGTAGTCGCAGCCAGAAACCACCATCGTACCAGTCACCACCTCTTATCGGAATCAGTTGCTCGTCTGTGGTTATAGAATTCCAGTCGTAGACACCACGAGGCGTTCCCTGCAAGCCCTCACTCTCCGTTGCCCCACCGATATAGTTGTATAGTGTGGCCACCAAGTTTTGTTCGATATCCTTAGCCGAAGTATAAGCTTTGTCTTCGGGCATCTTTCCTATCGGATTTTCGCTAAGACATGCCGACAGGAGTAAGCATAAGAGCGAGATACAGATATATTTATTCTTCATCATTAAAATTGAATTGAGAGACCAAAACTAAACGAACGATAAGATGGGTAATTTCTCTTGTCATCAATACCCAAGGTGTTGTCTACAACATAACTGTTTATCATCGGAGTCAGTCCACTATATGACGTGATGGTAGCAATATTGTTTACAGACAGTGAAAGCCTTAGGTTACTGATATATTTTGACAAGTTCTTGACAGGAACATTCCACCCCAAGGTTAAATAGTCAAAGTTCAGATAGTCACCTCTTTCCAACCAATAGTCTGTAGCCAC
>CACYKX010000167.1 GCA_902775075.1 uncultured Prevotellaceae bacterium
TTCGGAAGAATCCCCTATTGATAACGTAACAAATTCAAAGTCGTATGAGTGAGCGATTGAATATAACCCTTCTTTGGATAACCAGTACCGCACTACTGGCCGACCTTGTTTTCGTGGTCCATCTGATGATGGGCTGCATGTGATGAACCCTTTAATTGTTGCCGATATGACAAAGAAACACTCAATCCTGAATAAGACCGCAGGCCATTGTGCATATTGTGGCTGCACCCTCAATGTCAACAACATGACCCGTGACCATGTTGTGGCTAAGTCTCGTGGCGGTACCAGTGAACTCGACAACCTACTGCCAGCTTGCCGAGCGTGCAATCTTCTGAAGGGGGATGATTCGTTGGACTCTTTCCGGCTTCGGTTCTTCTGGGACACTTTGCATCCGGCAGATCTCGTCACCTACGACTCCATGGTGAAGGCTATATCTAAGAAGCGGTTCTACTTTGAAACTCGCTGAGCCGGGCGCAGTCCGCTATGGCGCAGGCAGCTTCCCTGTGGTCGCTGCCAAGTATCACTGGCCTGGTGCCGGTGCTCCCCATTCCAGAATGTTGTAGTTGGCAACATTCCTGATGAACTGCATTATCGTCTTAGCTTGGGCGTACGTCCCTTCTGCGGTATGCTGCTTTAGTGTATTAAACAAATCCCTGAAATCAGCACGGGATGCAAATTTCTCGATATATTCAGGGTTTTTTCCTTCTGTCAGATTCCTTTCGAGGTAAAATGTTCTCGATGCAATAGATTTCAGGTAGGATATCAACTCTGTGTGATTGTTCTGATGAACATTCTTCTGACGTTCCAGCTCTGACGGGAAAGCGGAATCGGTGGAATGTTCAGCATGAACAAAGTCTTCTGGTGTCAGATTCTCCGGCTCTTCGCCTGGATCCTCCTCGACGCTGGGCTGCTCTGGTGGAGTAGGGGATGTGTTTTCCTTCTTGCCTTTCTTGGACTTCGCCTTACTCTTCTTAGTGTTTGCCTTACCCTTCTTCTTGGGGTCAGTGGCCTTCTCTGTGGTGTCGGCGAAGGTGACCTGTCGTGCGTCATCAGGAAGGGTCTGCAGACTGTTGACAAACATTTGGAAAATGGTCATGTAGTCATCATATCTGGTGATACTCTTCTTCCTCCATGACAGTACCATGTCGGCAACGGTAATGTCATTCGCCAACCTTGCATCAAGGGTGTCGATGCCAGGAGTAGCCGGGAATGACTCAATAAACTCAAATGCGTCACGGATGCGAAGGAAATTCTCTTCCTTGCGCCTGGTCTTCTGTCCCTCAGACTTATTACTATCTGCAACATTGATGTTGTATTCTGCGTCACGGACAAGGTGCGGCATACTGTCCCACTTGGATCCGCGATGTTGGATGATGGCATCGGCAATCTCTGCGGGTATGAGCTGTTTCGCATTGTACCGTACCAGATACCATTCAAGGTGTCTGTTGGTGCATGGCTCATTGACACCCTTGGATTGAAGTATCTGCGTAACAGTGTCACGAAGATATGTGGGCTTGACTGGAATAGATACGGCACTAAGCTGTCTGTGTAACTGCGCCGACCATACCTGCAGCATGTTGTCAACCTTCTGCTGTTCCTCTCGTGTCATTGGTACAGAAGGTTTGAACTCGGCAATCTTCTGTATCAGCGACTCAATACGTTTCTTACATGTTGCAGCCTTCTTGGTGATTATGCCACCAGATGCCGAAACAGAGTTGTACACCTCACTGACACTCATTGCGGCGATGTCGCTAAGGTGTTGTGTATTGTATGCCTTAACCTTATTGTTACAAGGTACTCTCATCTTATTGTTACCCTCACTCATAATATTATGCGATTATATTTGGCGACAAAGGTACTAATAATATATTATATATATGTAACTATATAATAATATTTATATCTATTTAACGTAGAAAGTAAGTGTGACGCTTTCGCTCTTACTTCTGCGGAAGTACAACAAGAAGAAGTGCGGAGGTATTCCGCGAAATAGTGCGGAGGTATTCAGAAAACTTATGCACCGAATCAAGAATACATTGTGTGACGTCTAAACACATCCGTATGTTACACATACGTTAATAATACATAAATCTACGGGCAGTTCCGAACGTCATTCAAAGAAAATCCGTAACTTTGCCCAAGCATCCTGAATGGATGTTATTGCCAGCAGTAAGAGTATCCGACAAAATCCGCCTAAAACGGCTCCTTTGTCTGAACTCTGTGCTGGCCTGTTCGAGGGGTCTCACAGGGCAGTCTAATTGCTCGCAGGCTCACAATTATTTGTTTAATACCGATGCCGATGGATAACAATAGTAAATATACATTTAACGGTTCCGAAACCCTTGACAAGGTTCGTGAGGGCTTCGGATTCTGTGAGGTCTGGACGGATGATAAAGGACAAAAACTTTTTGTTCCTGTCACCGTCGGCGAAGTCCGTGTAACCATTGGTGATCTCCAGCCTGGCGACGATACAAATAAACCACTCCTTCATCATCTGGTTGCGGCGTGTTGGAGTGAAGCGGCAGGCGATTATAGTCTTGAATACAACATCACCAAAAAGGAATACCTTGATTTTATCAATACGCACAAAAAGGATGAAGGCCGCCTGAAACTCCTTTTGAAGTACACCAAGAAGGAACTGCAAATAAGGAAAAGGGCAAAAGGTAAACATATCGATGTCCGCATGAGTGATGAACTCTACGATCAGATATGCCGGGATGCTGATGCCTGTAAACTCAAGCCGTCGGTTTATCTCCGTCAGCTTGCCGAGAAGAAGCGTCCGAGGAAAGCTCTTTCTGAGGAAGAGTTTTCCGTGATGCAGGATTTTGTCACCGTCTATCATAACTACGAAAACTTCTTCAATGCCACAAAGGGTGTCATGAAGGGTATGACTCCGCAGCAGAAACTTGAATATATCATTGAGGGTAATGCTTACCGATGGTGGCGTAAGTTCCTGATTGAGGGCCTGCCTATCATGAAGCGGATGATCGATGGCCAGCGAATGTATTCCAATAGTGTCTGGAAGGATGCACAAGGCAAGCAGCTTCCAAAATATGACCGTGAAGTAATTGCTCTCGTTCCTCATGGCACAGATGAATACAAGGTTGTGTTTGCCCACCGTCCGAACCCTAAAGGATGGACAGGACGAAATGTTGATATTGGCGAAATAACACATCATACTCCACAATTATATGATGGGGGATGGAACCAGCCAGATGTTGTTTATTGGCTCGACGTGAATATACCGAAACAAGAAAAAAAGGAGGCATGACATGATTATAAGTTTAACTTCAACAGCAGGAGGCGCAAGCTCCATCGGTTATGGCCTTACGAAGAAGCGCGACATCAAACAGGCTGATAATATTCTCGCTAAACAAAACGAGAATGTTCTTTTCGTTCGTGCAGATCATCTTAAAGTCAACAGTGTCCTCGATACGCCGATGCCGTCTGACATCTACCGCCAGATGCAGTTACGGCAACAGGTTGCCGGCATGAAGCGCAAGGACAAATTCTTCAACATCAAGATATGCCCTTCGAAAGAGGACTGGAAAGCCCTGCTTGGTTTTGAGCCGGTGCCGGGGAAGCTGACCGATGAACAGAAGGCTAAGGTTCTGGAGGTGGCAAACAAGCTTATCGATGCTTCTATCGAAAAACTTGATACCACTGATCATCACGGCTACCGTCACAACAAGAAAGGCGAAAAGTATTCCTGTATCACTGGTAAGCACACCAACTTAGCTGACAGTCAGGCCGTTTGGTCTGTGCATTTTGATACTGATGATATCCATATTCACGGTACCGCCAATATGGTGACTGAACATAATGAAATACAGGAAGCCAATATGTGTATAGATAGGGGATTTGTGGCCGGTGACAAGGTGGCTGAAAAGTTCGGTTTAAAGAAATTGTCCGAGTACGACAACCAGCGTAAGGAGCGCATTCATTCCGACGGTATCTCAGTCCTGAAGAATATGAAGGAGTTCAACCTCCAGACTTACTTTGCCGAAATGATGGCGAAGGGATGGATAATAGATCCTAATACACCAGACAGCAAAGGTGTTATACATGGCTACTCCGTCGGTGAAAAACTCTACCATAACGACGGCAGCTTATCCAGTATCATGATGTTCAAGTCCTCGGAACTCGGACACAGCAAGGATCTTACACCGTCGCATCTTTATAAAACCTGGCAGAAACTCCATGCTAACGAACAGCAAGCGGAAGCACCCCGTGAAACACGTCGTGCTGAAAAGCCGAAACAGCGGACTGCGCCCGTTGTACCTATCCAGGAGGATAAACCCGGCAGGTGGAGCGAGGAAGGACGTCGGTTACGGGAAGAGGAACAGCGTAGGCGTGAGGAAGAACGGAAGAAGGCTGAGGAAGCTAAGCGTAAGGAAGCTGCTGCGCAGCGAACAGAACAGCAGCTGCTTCATGAACAGTCGCCGGAAGAAAAGGAAGCCCGCAATGCTGTCGATAAGTCCATCCAGATACTCAACAAGTTCTGTGGATGGTCGTATAATGTATTCGGACGGGACGAATATTCAGACCTTCAGGAAGGCATTGTAGGCAAGTGTCTGCTGGGTGGACGTGATACAACCAGGGAGAATCTGAAGGAAGCCGTTAACGAGCTGATGGGTATGGTAGAGGGAGCAGCAGCACAAATAGAAAAGGCTACTGCCCTGATGGTGGAATTTGTCGCAGGAATGGCATTGCCGCAGGTAACACCTTCCGGCGGTGGGGGCGGCGGTCCGACTGGCGGCTGGAGAGGCAAAAAGGATGATGACTGGTGGAACGCTTGGAAGAATGTATTTAAAGCTACACGTTCTCGAGGGCGTGGTGGTCGCTAAAAATAGGAGGTTATTATGGGAAATATATTTGATGACGAACTCGATGAGTATGCAGAGCAGCAGGTAAACACTCCTACTGTTCAGGCACCGGTACCGACGGCAGCACCTCAGCAGAAAAACGCTGAGCTGGCCGAAATAGAAAAGTCCCTTGAAGTCTTGAAGGGTATCAAGGAAATTCAGGGTGAAATGCGTAACACCATGGCAGAACTAACTGCCATGACGGAAAAAGCTGAGTCCCTGAACGGTAGACTTACCGATGCCGTCAAAAAGGTTAAACCAATATGGGATGATCTACTGAACAGTTTCGTCGGAACAATAGAAATTTCTGATGAAAGCATGGAGAAGTTCAATGAACTAATGCTCACGTATGCCAACAAGATTGTAAGCAGATCCTGTGACTTGATAAATAAGGCAGTCACGGAAAATGTTGCTGGTCAGTTTACCGAGGTGGCCAATCAGCATATAGCGGACTTTGACGAGAAAATGAAGAAGGCTGCAGAGTCCCACAAGACAGCCCTCTCCAACCTCAAAAAAGAATATGAGGATAAAATAAGCTCCCTTGAAAACAAGCAAGGCAAGCTGCTGAAACAGGCCATAGAGGAAAAGAACCGTGTCCTCATGCCTACTTCTTCATTTTGGACTATAATCTGTATATTCGGGATAATCATCTTGTTTGGTTTTGCGAGCTGGTTTAAATTCTGGAAAACACCAGGCAATGATGAAACTATGACGTACATGGTGGCAGCTTTGTTTGCCGAAATTATCTATATCTGCACAATGGTATATAATCATTATGCCTACAAGGAAAAGCAGAATCAGGAAACCGACAAGAAAGACGATGAGAACAAACAAAGAATATATAGTATGTCTCTGTCAGAAGCTGTATATATCATCTTCCTGACTCTGGCATCCTTGGTATATTTCGTGTGGGCACAACTGGATATCAGCAGTAGCCCGAAACTACTCATATACCTCCTTCCGGTGTCTTTGGCTTCTAACTTCCTTTGGCTGGTTATTCGTGGGCTGTTGTATGGGATATTCCAGAAGGAATGAAATACTGTGTGCCAGGAATGTATGTTTGGCGACGTGCTGTCATCCTGAATGGGGTGGCAGCTCTTTTTTTTGACCGCAGTCCGCTATTACCGATGCCGGAACATCATTTTTGATGTATTTGAAGGTGTAAAGAAATTTTATTTCACCCCATTTTAGGGGGATATAACTACCTCACCTGCAGCCTGTTTCGCGTTCTACGGGCTTCCTATGAGGTCGTTTTTCGGGTAACACCTTGAAAAAGAGCCGTTTTCGGAGTTTTCTTTACAATTCGGTGGAGGTCGTAAAAATGCGATATCCAACAGATTGAGGGGTATTTCATTCCATTTTCGGTACATCCTTAAATGGAATGGGATTGTTCAGAAAGTGGCACAATCAAACGTTTTGGTAACATCCGGCATTTAATTCTCTTGATGGTTTTATACACTTGTGCAATGCCTGGCTGTCGCTGAGCCGGGCGCAGTCCGCTATCCACGATAAAGGAATACTTTTATGAAATCATAGAATACCTTTATAAAATCAAGGAATACTTTGATTTTTCAAACGAATTATCACACATTTGCATTTAATTCTTTTGATGGTGGGACCGATACCCCCAAAAAATCGCGAATTATAGACTGGAGCCTATAAAATATAGATGCCAGTCTATATTTGATGCCTGAATTATAGACATTTCTCTATATTACCGATGCCGGTCATATCGTAAGTCGCGGGCTTCCCAGTTGATTACTAACTTGTTCAGTCCGTAGCCATGCTCGACACACGAAAGGATTCCTAATGCTACCCAGTACTGTGCATCGTCATCACAGGTAAGCACATAATCCCATGCACTCATACCGCTGGAAAGAGTGAGTTCCCGGATCTGCTGCAGCTGCTCTTCCGTCAGTTTCTCTTTCAGATCCTTTGACGGTGCATGTTGTCGCATGGGTTCTTCATCCTTCTTTGGTGGGTTCCGGAGGTCTTCGGCCTCCCAGAAAATAGTCATGCGGTTCAGAATA
>CACYKX010000168.1 GCA_902775075.1 uncultured Prevotellaceae bacterium
GCCGTGTTATGTTGGCGTGCTTCTTTGAGATCGACCGATGCCCAGATATTTGCTTGACGGGGCAATTTGTTTTCAAGTTTATAGAGGAAAGATACAAAAACATATTTATAATCTAATAAATATAACGGTTACAATTCGGTTACATTCGTCGTTACCTACACTTTTCTTAAAGAAATACCGCCAGTCTTTCACAAGACCGGCGGCACATGAACTTGATTTTATGACCAGATATACATCCGGGATTTTTTTCCTACCTGACGATTAGAGGTTGACCAGGAAGGACATACCTAACGTCCAGTAGTTCATGTCTTTCTTGCGCGTGTATTCTCTTCTCTCAAGACCCATGCCGTCGGCATACTCACCACCGGCTTCCATCAGGAGAGCGGCTCCCTCGGTCGTACCCTTCTGTACGAAGTGGTAGGGATCGTACTTCGCTGTGAAGGTCTTGCGGGTATAGTCATAGTCGCAGTAAATGCGCCAGGAGAAGTTGGACTTGTAGCGGTAGGTCACTGACAGACCAGTGCCGAAGGTTGTCGATGACTTGGCACCGATGACTAAGTAATCCCAGTCGTCAGTCCATTTTCCGCCGGTGTTGACGGGATACTTTAAGTCTGACAGGGTGATGTCGTAAACACCGACATCTTGACGAC
Source organism: uncultured Prevotellaceae bacterium (assembly GCA_902775075.1). The sequence continues at coordinate 651 of CACYKX010000168.1, forward strand.
CGGCAGCAGTGTTGTCGATGGTGATTTTGTATTCAATGTCTTTCGTATTACCCTCGGCGTGACCGTCGATGTCGAGTTCCTGCGTGAACGAACGGCCTAAGAGGGCCTTGGTACCTACAGAGAAATGAGAGCCTAACGGCAGGTTGAAATAAAGACCGACACTACCTGAGAACTCGGTGAGGTGGTCGCTCTTAACGGTACCATAGATGTTGGTAACAGGAGCATTGGCATTCCAAGCTTCCTCAGAAGACGTGTCGTAGCCTGACTTACGCAACATGGTCAGCCAGTTTTCGCTATCTCCCTCTGTGCCAATAGGCTGAATACCATTAGGGAAATCATTATGAAATCTTGTGTCACCAGTCACGTCTTCATAGCCGGCATAGCGGTCGCGCAAGCCGCCCCAAGCGTCTAAGTCTTCCCAGGCAACATAGTCGGTGAAACCACCGAAGTCTTTAGCAGACATGGCTCTGACGCGCAGACGACCACCGACACCAATGTATTTGTTGAAGAAGTAGGCTCCTTCTGCATCGACTACCGTAGCAGCACGGAACTTGATGCTTCTGACCTCTCCCTGTGATTCGAAGTCGAGCTGCTTGCCGCCAAGACCCAGACCCATAGAGACAGCGAAGAACGAGGGGTTCTCATTGTCTAAAATCAGGTCGTTGCGCAGCAGACCCTTACCCTTGAAGAAAATATCGCCGAGGGCATAACCCAACTCGGTGGACATGATACCGATACCAGCTCCCGACATGACGTCAGAAATCCAGTGGCGGTTGTTCAGCACGCGCATGACACCAGTGGCTGTGGCGACACCGTAACCGGCTACCGACCACCAGGGCGAGCGTGTCAGACCGTACTCCTTATGCAGCAGGGTAGCACCTACGAAGGCTGTTGCCGTATGACCGGAAGGCCATGAGTTGGCAGTAGAACCATCGGGACGCATCTCCTTGGCAGTATATTTGATACCGTTGACGAAACCGGCCATGATACCGTAAGACATCAGGGCACTGGCCATCAAGCGAGGCCAGTCGCTACGACCCTCATAGCCGCCTAACTTCAAACCTACTACCATGGCAGGACCGAAGAACTGCGTATAGTCGTCGATACCGGTCTTGAAGTCGGTCAACAGCTGCGTGTTCTTCTTACCACCCTTCTCGGCTTTCTGGTTCACGCGGAACATGGCCTTGTCGCCTTTGACCGCCCAACCGGCAGCAAACAAAGGAATACCTACGAAGGTGAGGTCGTCCATCACCTTGTAAGGCTTCACACCATCATTGGTCTTCGACTTGAAGAAGTCAAAGTCGGGCTTCCACTTGTGGGAAGCAGCCATAGCCTCAGCTTCCATCTCATAGATGTTCAGGTCTGGTTGGTTGCTTTCAGTTTCTGAATACACCAACTTCGGTTCCAGTTCAGGAACCGTCAATTTCAGGTCCTCGGCAAAGGAAGTCATCGACGTTCCTAAGAGGAGAGCTACTAAGATTTTTTTCATTGTATAAAGTGTTAGTGTTTTAAATTGTTGCAAAGATAATATATTTTTTATTAATAAGCAAGAAAAAACAAAAAAATATTAAAACGAAAGGCTCGTCATTGTCTCTGAGAACCGTTCTCACAAAACTTGCGGCTGAAAGAATCCTTGGGCGAGAGCCGTCAAACAACAAAAAAAGAGGTCACGAAGACGAAGGCACTGAAAAACCCTTCAAGTTAGGAAGGCTTCTCGATTATTAACAAAAAAAGCAGATTGCATCTAACCGTTAACATGCGGATATGCAATCTGCTTTCATTGAAGAACTCGCCAATTAGGGTGAGACAAAGATGCTGGTACGGTCCTTGTATACGTATAGCTTTTAATCAATCTCCTCACATAATGTATTTCTATATCAGTGGGGAGATTGTTAATATATTCCATCTCAAACTCTTTCACAATGAATATTTGCCATATGAAATGGCTCACTGATTCATAAGTTTAATCGTTGTATTAGATACTTTAATTAAAACTATTTTTTCGTCAGAATAATAATGAACAACACCATTAGACGCAATATGTTTATAAAGCTCAACACCATTCAAAGAATAAATGGAAACTTCCTCTTTCTCATTTAAGCCAGATAACTCAATAAAGCCATTTCTAAACGAGGCTATCATAGCTCTTTGTGGGGCGATTGCTGCTCTGATACCAGATGCATCATCAAGAGTTCCATTAATCCAGAACAGTTTAGCGTTTATTGTTTCGGAATCTCTATATCCGTCAGAAGAGGAATAATAAAGGATATTATAATACCCTGCTAACGAAATAGCATTCTGAGATGAACCAGTTTTTGAATCTGGCGTGCTTATTGTATAATGATAGTTTGCAGAAGGCAATGAACTTGAAAATATAATTTGTCCATCAACATAAGCTATAGTTGGTGATGGGCATTGTGGTAAAACATCACCTTCACTCATTTCCACAATGCTGCCAAACTCGCACCAACCAGGAGAAAGACTATACCTTTCTACGCATCCTTTAGGGACATAAAGAGTCCTCCCTTCGCCAGACTGGAAAAATGGCTTAGTGTCACAATGACAGGGGACTTGTGAAAGTGAATATACTTTTTTTAAAGGATTACCATCAAAAGCATTAGAACCAATTGAAGTAACCTTTGCTGGTATTATGAGCTCCTCTAAACCACATTTCTGAAAAGCATATGTATTAATCGTTTCTGTTTCATCGGGAATATTGACTTTACTTAGTTTTTTACAATTATCAAATGCCCCAAAAGGTATCGTAGTCATATTGTTACATAACTTAGCACTCACCAAATTTGTGCAATCTTTAAAGCAATAACTACTCAATTTTTTTGTAAAGCTTAAGTCTACAGAGGTTATGTGTGTACATCCTGCATATGCATAAGAACCGATAGATGATAAAGATGGTGGAAATATGAAGGATGAAAGGGCGCTGCAATTTTGAAAAGCATAATCTCCTATAAACTCTATACCATCAGGAACGTTTATATCATTCAAATTCACGCATTTTGAAAACGCATAATTGCCAATGCCCGTTGTATTAGATGGCATAACGATGGAGGTTAACTTATCACACCCCTCAAAGAAATGCGAACAGATGCTATTAATATCAATTTTTTCTTTCTTTATTATTTTAAACTGGTAGTAGCCTGGATATATATCTTTCCATACAATATGATAACCAAAATAATAAGTGTCATATTGTTCATCATAACCACCAGAAAATTTTTTGTATACATCGTGATAGTTATATCTTAAGCCATTGTAAATAGAAGACGAAGAAAGAGTCTTATTTGTTTCTAAACCTTCGAAAATGTCTTCTAATCCATCGACATCTACGAACGATGCCTCAGATAAATCGAGTTTTGTCAAATTTCCATTATTCTCACTTGATGCAATTTCTTTGATAAACTTTGCGTCTCTTCCATTCAGTTCACCAACTATCTTTAATTCTGTAACCCAATATTTGCTGGTTCCTTCAAAATGGCTACTTATGTACTCTGTTGCGCTGTTTTTTACGATGGTAACAGTTTCTCCGAAACAGTTTATTGCAAATAGTATAAATAAGATAGACGGCAATAATCTTCTACCCTCTTGACTAAAGTGATAAATATTGGAAAATTTTATTCTCATGATTGTATGTTATAATAAGTTTGACTTTCTCTTTTCTTCTGCTACAATTGCCTTGAGCTTCTCCTCTATACCTTTATATATAGTACCACTGTCAATTCCAAGGACAGAAAGTTCATGTAAGATAGCCTGTTTATTGCTACTTCTGATTATTGCCCGTCTTTCATCAAAGAAATTTGTGTCACAAAGACTCTTTCTGAAAGGCAATGCAGAATCTTCATCGAAAACTTCATCAATAAGGGGCGTCATAATAAAGGCTCCGTTTTGGGCTTCAATACGAGGATTGCTTATCGGTGGAAGAACAAAAAACGGTTGAGTAAAACTATTGATGTTCATCTCTTCTACTTTCGCAAATTTTCGAAAGCCGACTATCATTCGTTGTATTTCATGCTCAAAAACATATTTGGCAGTCAATTCTGCAATCCTGGTATTTTGGCTCTCGTTATAATGCCCGCAATATACAACTCCATCATAAGATAGTTCTTTCTCATCACAGCAAGCCATAAATAAAGCAACAAGGGGGTTGAATGTAACGTCAAGCAGACGGGTACTTAGTCCATAGTGTTGAAAGAATATCATCTTCTCCAAATATGTGTTTAGTGATGATATCTCGTTCCATAGTCTGAGCGTCGCTTTCTTGAGTAGAGAATTCTCGTCAAGATATGGCGGTTCTCTCAATACACTTGGCTTCAATTCCCAGCATACACATGAATGTCCACGATAATAACCATAGTCGCCTTCAAAGGACAAAGGTTCCCCTTCATTACTGATAACTTCTGTAGTGTTTGTCGCCTTGACCCAAATCAGGTATTCAGAGACATTTCCAATTGTCGTATCTTTATAATCCATCTGTATAACAGTTTTGCCAATTGTCATTTGTGGGCTACATAGACTTTGCAGTACAGAAACAGCGCAGCTCCACCATATTCCCGATTAGGCTTTGCACGGCCTCAACATCCTATGGAGAAGACTACGCTGTAAGGCGTAGCTTCTAGGATGTTGTTTTGCTCGTTTATCCATTTCTGAGGTGCAAATTCAATCGGGAATCGAGCAACCAATATGTCGTGCCTCTTACGAAACACAGTTGCAAAGATACAATTTTTCCACGAATTGGAACACAGAAATGCCAATTATTTGTCTTTTTACCTATTTAATAATATATAATTTGCCGTAATTTGGGTCAATTTGCTTTCTTTTTGCCCAAAAAGTTGTAATTTTGCAAGCGCATTATAAAGATGAAGGCAGTTATGACAGTAGAGGATGTAAAAGTAATCATACGAGGTGACGAGACTCGTACGTTAGAAATGAAGAAAACAACGGGCGAGTTGAAGGATGGTATGCGTTCTGCTTGTGCCTTTCTCAATACAGCAGGCGGCTGGCTTTTCTTTGGTATTGCTCCAACGACACTGAAGATTCTTGGCCAGGAGGTAACAGACAATACACGAAAGGAGATTGCCAGAGAGATTGCAAAACTAGAACCACTGATAGACCTGTCCATTGAATACATTGATTTGCCTGATCGTTCAGGCTATCAGGTTATTGCTATCAATTTGGATGCTCCATCATATTGGGACGTGCCATATACATATGACAACAAGCCCTATATGCGAATAGAGAGTACGACCGTTGTCATGCCTCGTGACATCTTTGAAGATCGTCTGATGCGCAGCAAATCCAATCGTCATAAATGGGAAGATCAGATTTGCGAAGGCATAACCATTGCTGATTTGGAGGAACAACGTATTCGAGGTGGTGTCAGACTTGGTGTAGAACGGGGTAGGATGCCAGAGTCGTCTCTCATGGAGACTACGGAAAGCCTTGTTGAGAAACTAAAGCTTACTACTAATGGGAAACTGAAAAATGCAGCAGCAGCATTATTCCTCCGAAATACTAGTCAGTTCCCTCAGTTCCTGCTTCGCATGGCTCGCTTTCGTGGCAATGACAAGATGGAATTCATAGACAATCAAAGGGCATACGGCAATTTCTTTACATTGCTCGATGCTGGTATGGCATTCTTCTTCAAACACCTTTCCCTCAGTGGTAAGATAGTGGGCTTTACGAGAGAAGAGAAACTGGAGATCCCTGCCGAGGCGTTGCGTGAGGCATTGACGAATGCCCTTTGTCATAGGATGTTCCATAGTACAAGCAGTTCCGTAGGCATCGCCATCTATGATGATCGTGTAGAGATTGAGAATACTGGTCATTTGCCAGATGAATTGACTGTAGAGACCATTAAACAATCCCATCATTCATTTCCTCAGAACCCGACTATTGCTGACGTGCTGTTTAAGACTACGTTCTTGGAAAATTGGGGTAGTGGCGTAGGTCGCATGGTAGATGCTTGTAAACAAGCTAATCTTCCAGAACCAGAGTTCAATCAGAATGCTGCATTCGTATGGGTCACGTTCAACCGTGCAACCATACAACCGTACAACCGTACAACCCCTCAACCCCACAACCCCACAAGTTCACCCCTCAACCCCACAACCTCAAAGGATAATAATAAGGCTCAAAAGCTAAAGAAATTCTTATCAATCATTGGAGAGAATGGGGC
>CACYKX010000169.1 GCA_902775075.1 uncultured Prevotellaceae bacterium
GGACTTCAAGGCAATGAGTTCTCAAAAGGTGCTGTCGTCAGGGATGACGATGGTACGCTTTGGTTTGCCGGAAATGAGGGCATAACGTATTTTTCATCAAGAAACGTCAGTCAAATAAGTTTCAATTTACACCCTCGAATCACCGCTTTATATATCAATAACGAAGCTATCAATACAAAGACACTTACTGGAGGGAAGGCCATTATTGACAGTTCTATATTAGATTCTCGAAATTTCAGCATAGCCTACGAGAATAATTCATTCAGCATAGAACTGTCAACCGTAGAGATTGATCGTCCCGCTGGATGCACATACTGCTATTCGCTTGATAATGGTGAGTGGATATCCATTCCTGATGGCGGACATATCATTTCATTCAGTAACCTTGATACAGGCTGTCATTCTCTGCGTTACGCGGTGGAGTATAACGGCAAGCTTTCCGAGGTAAAAGAGGCAAACATAGAAATCCGTCATCCATGGTGGGGGAGTATATGGGCTAAGAGTGTGCTGTGCCTTATAGTCGTTGCAATAGCTACATTGATATATTTCTGGATACGCAGCAAGGAAAAGGTCAAGGCACTTGCCTTGATATCACACAAGATACGTACTCCTATGTCGCTCATTATCAGTCCTCTTGTCCAACTCATAGATAATGATCCTGACGAACAGCGACAAAAGACCTACAATCTTATGCTACATAATGCTCAGAGACTTCAGCATCTTGCAGCTCAGGCAACTGCCGAAGAACCGATAGGACCAGTTCCTGGCATAGAATCAGAATACAATGTTTCAACCTACTTTCAGCAATCGCGCACCACAAGGCATCTCGTTATCGTAGAAGATGATGACGAGGTGAGGAAATATCTTTGCGAACAGTTTTCCACCGACTACCATATACATGAGGCGACAAACGGTAAACAAGCCTTGCAACTCATATTTGAGAAAAAACCTGACGCAATAATAAGCGATGTAACCATGCCTCAGATGGATGGTATAACACTATGCCGAAAACTGAAGAAGAACATTCAGTTAGCCCAAATTCCCGTCATTCTGCTTACTGCGCGTGCTGATGAGGAGGCAACGCTTCAGGGGCTGGGAATCGGGGCAGATGCTTATATCACAAAGCCTTTCAACATCAAGATATTACGCCAGAAAATATCTAACCTCATACAGCTTCGCCAACAACTCCGTAATGTCTATCAGGGGAAGCAACTACAGGAGGACAGATTGGAAACAATTGAAGCAGAAGACTATGAAGACAAGCTCATGGAGCGATTGATGAATGTTGTCAACAACCACATAGGCGATGCAGATTTTTCCGTAGAAACACTATGCGAGGAGGTTGGCATAAGCCGAGCCAGCCTACATCGAAAACTAAAGGAGAAAACCAACCAGTCAACAAGCATCTTCATAAGGAATGTCCGACTGAAGCAGGCAGAGAAACTCTTGCTCGAAACAAACCTTCATGTAAGCGAGATAGCCACGAAGGTAGGCTTCAAGCACACATCATATTTCATCAATTCGTTTCGTGAACTCTATGGAATATCACCTAATGAATGGAAAGAGCGTGAGAGAAGTAAATAATTATCAGAGAGGCTGTTATCTTATTCTGTAATTTTTCTGAGACATTATTACAATAATAAGAGACGCGTTTTTTGCAAAATAGCATGTGAAGATGTTATCTTTGCAGAAACTAAAACGTGTAAAGTTATTAATGCAATATGAAAAAACGTAATTTCTTTCTCCTGACAGCTATTATGATATTGTCAGGCATACTCTCCCCCTTGACAACAAGGGGTGCATCGGGCTTCAAGAATCCTGTGCTTGCAGGATTCCATGCAGATCCAAGCGTATGTAGGGTGGGTGATGATTTCTATCTCGTAAACAGCACCTTCCAGTATTTCCCTGGTGTGCCAGTATTCCATAGTAAGGATCTGGTGAACTGGGAGCAGGTGGGCAACTGCCTGACACGTCCTTCTCAGGTGGATTTGAAGGGCACAGATGGTAATGCCGGAATCTATGCCCCTACTATCAGATATAATGATGGGCGATATTATATGGTGACAACGGTATTCCCTTCACGCCGCCATTTCTATGTATGGACAGATAATCCTTCTGGGGAGTGGTCAGATCCAATAATAATCGACTTTGCTATCGGAAGTTGTGATCCTACGCTTTTCTTTGATGAAGGCAAATGCTATTTCCTATGGAAAGAGGGCGATATCAAGATATGTGAGATTGATGTGAACACAGGCAAGAAATTGGGTGACATACATCATCTGGGAGTTGGTCTTGGAGGGCGTTACCCGGAAGGACCACATATCTATAAAAAAGACGACTACTACTATCTGCTACTTGCAGAGGGTGGTACTGAGCATGGGCATCATGTCAATATTCTGCGTAGTAAAAACCTGTTCGGTCCTTATGAGTCTAACCCCTCAAATCCTATCCTCTCACACTTCAATATGAAGATGCAGAACAGTCCTATTCAGGGACTCGGACACGCAGATCTTGTTCAGGCTCCCGACTCTTCATGGTGGATGATATGCTTAGGCTACAGGACAAGCGGATACTTACAGCACGTTATGGGGCGTGAGACTATGCTTGCACCGGTGGAATGGGAGAAAAACGGTTGGCCTGTGGTGAATGGTGACGGCACATTACAGGTAGATATGAAGTGTAAGACCTTGCCGTTAGTGCCTTTGGCACAAGACCCTGTAAAGGAAGAATTTAACTATGTGGAGCGATGTGCTCCCAAAGACAGCTATCATTCCTTGGGCTTGCCTATGGGCTGGATGAGTCTTTGTAACCCAGATTATACAAAATACTCACTCACGGCGCATAAGGGTTTTCTGCGTCTCTATCCCAGCACCATAAACCTTAGCGAAACGGCTTCACCTACCTTTGTTGCACGTAGGCAGACAGAACTGTCTTTTTCTGCAACGGCAAAGGCAGACCTCACACATCTTACGGAAGGAATGCAAGTGGGCATCACAGCCTATGCCACTCCACTGAGCCACTATGATGTGGTGGCAGAGAGGAAAGACGGGAAGATTATCATAAGGTCAAACGTGCGTCTTGGTCAGACCAGTCATAGCGAAAACAATCAGATAACCTTGAATGGAAACTATGCCTATCTGCGTATAACCTCTGACAAAGACTACTATTACATGATGGCATCTGCTGACGGCGCAAGCTACACTACGCTTGCCAAGATGGAATACCGATACCTAAGTACGGAGACAAATGGCGGTTTCACCGGAGTGATGCTCGGATTATTTGCGCAGAGTAATAGTGAAAACGATAAAGGATATGTTGATATAGACTGGTTTGAATATGAAGTAAAAAAATAAAGGAAATATGAGGAATTATAACATTTGGAAAAGAGCGTTATATATTGCTCTGACAGTATTTACGACATCCTCATTAATGGCACAACAGTTACCCAAGGTGGAGAAAAAGCATGGCACATGGCAGATGACTGTAGATGGAGAGCCATATCTTATGCTGGCAGGAGAACTGCATAACTCATCTACAGGCAGCAGTCATTATATGGCAGACATCTGGCAACGTATGGCAAAAAAGAACCTGAATACGGTTATTGCCGTTCAGATAGAAAACGAAGTATAATGGAGATGAGACTACATTAGGTGGTCCTGTTATCCGCAACGGAGAAGTAAAGGCATTTAGAATAAAGATGTATGAGTATTAGGACAAAGTTTTTTATACTTCTGATAGCAGTAGTATTATCCTTGAGTGGAAAGGCGCAGACAGAACGTTTCTGTATAGCCAGCAAAGGCATAACGGCAGGCATTATTGTGGATGAAAACGACTGGAAGGGAGTTATCCGTGCCGCTCATGATCTGGGTGACGATGTACGTAAGGTAACTGGATTCTCATCCCAGGTAAGCCTACTGTCATCTGACTCACCATGGATGAAGCAGCCGAAGAGCATTATTGTCGGTACAATAGGCAAAAGCAGAATCATCGACAATATTATAAGGAAGAAGAAGCTCGATGTGCGCAAGGTAAAAGGTCAATGGGAATCGTACATCATCGATATTGTGGATGGAAATCTTGTTATTGCAGGAAGTGACAAACGTGGTACTATCTACGGCATTTACGATATTTCTGAACGTATAGGAGTATCTCCGTGGTATTGGATGGCAGATGCACCCGTAGCTCATAAAGATGCGCTCTACTATGATGGTGGATGCTTCATACAGCCATCACCAAAGGTGAAATATCGCGGTATATTCATCAATGACGAGTGGCCTTCGTTTGGCACATGGTGCAATAATCATTTCGGAGGGGTTAATGCAAAGGCATACGAACATATCTTTGAACTGCTATTGCGCCTGAAGGCTAACTATTTCTGGCCTGCTATGTGGGCAACGGCTTTTAATGAAGACGACCCAGAATCGCCACGACTTGCCGATGAAATGGGCATTGTTATGGGAACTTCACACCATGAACCTATGATGCGTGCCCATAAGGAATACACATCACGTCGTAATGAGATAGGTCCTTGGGACTACTCCAAGAATCCAGCCAACCTTGACAAATTCTTTACCGAAGGCATTGAGCATGCCAAGAATTACGAGAATATCATCACGATCGGTATGCGTGGTGATGGCGATGTGGCAATGGGTAGCGGCAATGATGCAGACAATATGAATACTCTCGAAAGTGTCATCAAAAACCAGCGTCGTATCATAAGCAAGGTGATGGGTAAGAAGGCAAGTGATGTTCCACAGCTTTGGGCTATCTTTACCGAGGTGCAGAGATACTATGATGCAGGTTTCCGTGTGCCAGATGATGTAACCCTTCTTTTCTGCGATAATAACTGGGGATATATCCGTCGTAAAGGGCGCGACTTCGAGCGTAAGCGCAAGGGAGGTCTCGGACTTTACTATCACATTGATATGAATGGTGGTCCGTGGAATGACCGATGGGTAAACACCACCACGATACCTAAATTACGTGAACAACTAAATATAGCCTATCAATCGGGTATAGATAGAATCTGGATAATAAATGTGGGTGATCTGAAGCCAAAGGAAGTGCCTATCGATTTTATCATGAGGTATGCCTGGAATCCTGATGCTATCAAGCCTGGCGATGAGACAAGGTATCTTGAGGATTTTGTTGCAAGTATCTTTGGTAGGAAGTATTCTGCCGAAATTGCCGATATCATCGCAAAATACAGCAAGTATAACCTCCTAAGAAAACCCGAAGTGCAATATCCGGGCATTTTCAACAACGAGGAGATGCTGCACATGAGCTGTAAGTGGCAGGCATTGGTAACACGCTGCGAAAATCTGAAGGCAGAACTGCCAGCCTCAATGCAGGATGCTTTCTATCAGCTTGTGTATTATCCTGTTGTGGGAAGTGCTGGGGTAGCACAGATTTATAACTACGCTACTCTTGGCGATTCTCTTGCCATAGAAGCCTTGATGAAGAAGGATCAGCAGCTCACCGACTATTATAACAAGCAACTTGCTGGTGGGAAATGGAATGGCATGATGCTCGATAATCATATCGGCTATACTCAATGGTCTATTCCTAAGAAGAATGTGAACCCTCTCACTCTCAATCTCAGGAAAATGAACAACCCTGTTTCCGATACATCCGATGAGTATTGCATTCCTGCCTATAAATACAGTAGTAAGACTGATACTCCACAGGCAAGTTGGATCTTTCTTCCAGATCTTGGTCGTGGCAAGGGATGTATGGGGTCAAGTAATGTTATGGCTGAAAGCGTTGAAAGCGAGATGAATGCATCTCTTAGCTATGAGGTGGATATGAAGACCAGTCAAGTGGCAATAGGCATACTTCCTGTTCAGGACATATATCCGGAGCGAGGACTTCGTATTGGCGTTAAGATTGACGATCAGCCAATGCAGGTAGTTGATGCCCGACAATGGCTTCACGATGTGTTTGGCGAATACACCCCCAAGAATCTTGCTGTCTCCAAGGTGTTGAAACCATTACCAAAGGCAGAAAAACTCCTATTGAGCGGATGGAATAAAGGCCGTAAGATGCCCCGTCGTGATGAGATCTTTGATAATATCCGCTGGCTATCAGTCAATTTCGACATAGCTCCAGGTAAGCATACCATAAAACTAATCATGATAGATCCGGAAATTACTGTAGAGCAGATTGTCGTGAATCCTGACAATAATCATTACAGTTATTTCGGTAACGGATATTTCTAAAGTGTAGGTCAGAGAACGATTTCTCTGACCTTATTTCTTCCTTTTCTTTGGATATGGTATCAAGGGCAATAGTGTCTTGATTATCTTGATGGCCTCATTACGGTGCTCAATATCAAGGATATAGTGCTCTTTTGCACCATCGTAAGGAATGCCTGTGCCGGCATCTGACATTAGGTCTGCTATCTCAGGAAGCTTCTTCACATAGCAGATATTGTCACACGCTAAGATGATAGGTTTCTCGTCGATGTATATCAACCAGTCACCAAACATCTTCTTTGCTCGGATTACGCCAACGCCCTCAATTTGAGAGCATACGAAATCAATAAAATCTGTTGTACAAGCCATATATTTATTAGACGCACATTGTGCATTGTTTATTACAAATATAGACAGAAAAATTTGTTATCTTTACTTATTCTTCGTATCTTTGCACTCAGAAAACAGAGACGTGCGCCAGCCTTTGGGGCTGACATGCACTTTTTCTTTCGTGCGAGGATGCTTTGCACGTTGCACTCAGAAAACAGAGACGTGCGCCAGCCTTTAGGGCTGATATGCACTTTTTCTTTCGTGCGAGGATGCTTTGCACGTTGCACTCAG
>CACYKX010000170.1 GCA_902775075.1 uncultured Prevotellaceae bacterium
ACAGGACATCAATCGGCTGAAGGTTGTTTTAGCCGAACAAAAGAGAACGAATAAGTGGCTGGCTGAGCAGTTGGGAAAAGACCCAGCTTCGGTGAGCAAATGGTGTACCAATGCATCACAGCCCAGTTTGGAGACTTTGGTGGAAATAGCCAGAAGCCTCAATGTGGATGTGAAAGATTTGCTTTGGTCAACTAAAGAACGGTAAATAAACAACTGGAAATATGAGACTACCAATCAACATAGAAGAACTTCTGAGCGGACGAGCAGTAGAAGGTGACCGTAGAATACAAGACAGGCTGGAACCCTGATGCTATATACCGTACTATCTGTGCTTTCGCCAATGACTTTGACGAAACTGGTGGTGGCTATATAGTCATTGGGGTGAAAGAGGAGAACGGGCGACCGTTACGGCCCATTATAGGAATTGACCCTAACCAAATCGAGCCAATCGAGAAGGATATGGTGGGTTATAACAACCTGATGCGCCCGTACTATCAACCCCGATTGTATATAGAGGAGGTTGACGGAAAGACGATTCTCGTCATCAAGGTTTCTCCAGGTGAACGCAGGCCATATAAAGTGCCAGACCAAATAACGGCGAAACAGAAGACATACAACTACTATATCCGCTACAATAGTAGCAGTATCGTTCCGAAAGACGAATACGAGCGCGAACTGATAAACCTTGCCAATCGGATGCCCTTTGATGACCGTGGAAACGACGACATCAAACTGACGGATATATCGCCATTACTCTTGCATGACTATCTAGTGAAGGTAAAGAGCAGTCTTGCAGATATTTCGTTGACCGACCACATGGAAGATGTGTTGGAGCAGATGGACTTATTAGAGGCTGTTCCAGAAGGATGGCGCATCAAGAATGTTGCAGCAATGATGTTCTCGGAACGTCCAGACCGTTTCTTCCGTCAAGCGCAGATTGAAATCGTCCTTTTCCCTGAAGGAAGAGAAAAGAACCCCAATAACTTGATTGAGGTAGAACCCATCAGGGGCAGTGTACCACAGATGATTGAGAAGACATTAAGCTACCTGAACACCAACATCATCAAGAAACAGATTATTAAGCCCAAGGACAGAGCGCAATCCATAACATTCTTCAACTATCCCTATCAGGCTCTGGAAGAAGCTGTTGTCAACAGTCTGTATCATAGAGATTGGACGATTCGGGAACCAGTTGAAATCACCGTTGAGCCGGAGCGTATTTCGATTCTGAGTTTTTCTGGCCCAAACCACACCATCCCGATGGAGGCTGTCCAAAAAGGTATATCGCTACGTTCACGTCGTTATCGCAACCGTCGGCTGGGTGAATTTCTAAAAGAACTGGAACTCACCGAAGGACGGGCAACGGGCATTCCCACCATACAGGATGAGTTGCACGACAATGGCTCGCCACAGGCAACCATTGAGACGGACGAAGAACGTACTTACTTTCTGATTGACATTCCGTGCCACCCATATTTCATAAAAGAACAAGTCATCCTAAACAAGGATGTCGTAAAAGATGTCGTAAAAGAATTGTCTGAACGCCAGAAAGTTATTATTGAAATGATTTCTGCCAGCCCATTCTTATCCGCAAAGGCTATTTCGGAAAAGATTTCGGAAAAGACTTCGGAAAAGACTTCGGAAAAGTTTACTGTTTCAGACAGGACCATTGAAAACGACTTGGCACAACTTAAAAAGAAGGGAATCCTTGCTCGTGAAGGTGGTCGTAAGGAGGGCAAATGGGTAATCATTAACAAGAAAGAATAATATGCCAAAATGGTTTCATATAACGATTTTTTTGTACCTTTGCCGCTGGAAATTAGTAAAGAGAGGTTATGGCATTTAAAATTAAATACGGCATTTTCCCCAATCCTCAGCCTGATGCGGAGGGAAACACTACTTATCAGGTGCGGCATACACCGGAAGGAACAATGGACGAGAAGGCTTTTCTGGCTCACCTGAAGTATCACAATACCTATAACACCACTACGATGCAGTCGTCGCTCAGCGTGCTGAAGGACGAGATCATCGAACAGCTGCGTGAGAACAAACGCTTCCGCATCGACGGGGTAGGTACCTTCCAGATGAAGGTCGGACTGAAGATGCAATACGACGAGGAAGGCAATCCCATCAAGCCCCACTACACCGACCCCAACAAGATTACAGCCAACGATGTGGAGGTGCAAGGGGTGTCGTTTACGCCTGATCCCAGTTTCGTCAAGGCACTCAAGGACAGGATATCGACCATCAACAAATACGGCAGGGGAGCAGCAGGCAAGAACAAGCCCTACACTCGCGAGGAGATTATCAACTTTCTGGACAGCCATCTGAAGGAGCACCATTCGATGACTCGCCGACAGATGGAGCGCGCGCTGAACATTACCCCATATCGGGCTGAGAAATGGCTCAACGACATTACTTCCGAGCCATACTCGAAATACTACTCGAAGAAGCAAGGCAATACCTACGTCTATTATCGTTACGGCTGGGAATGACAAAAACACAAAAAAAATGCTCCGCTAACATGTCTAATTGATTGGAAATCAATGGTATGATAGCGGAGCATTTCGTGTTGTGGCTGGTGTCTCTATGCTACTGTCACCAGATAGCCGTCGGTGTCGTGGCGACCCACTCGCACAACGCCCAATCGTGTCATCATGCGCCCAAAGCTGTTGGCGGTCACTCCTTCCATCGTCTTCCTGGAGTACTTGCCCAACTCGCGGATGATGTCGGAACTGCTCATAAACGTTCCCTCGCCCTTGCGCTGGGGAATAGTAAAGTGCTGCAGAAAGAGACGTTCCACGTCGTTGAGCACGTAATAGTCTTTGTTGTGATGCTCTATCTCAGCCTCGTCCTGCTTCGAGAACCAGTAGGGCAGATGCTGTTCCTCCACCTCATGCAGCACCTGCGCATAGAGTTGGTCGTGACAGATACCCTCAACGTCTATCATACCATCAGGCTCCAGCACGAGAAAACGGCGCGAGCCAGTGCGGTCGGTTAGCACATGACGCTGATTGGTGGTTCCGACAAACGAGGCGATGCGTGGCAACTGGTTGAAGTTCTTCTTATAAGCTCCAATGAAACTGGGCTTCATCGTCTGCATCATCGACTTCAGCTCCGGCATCTTCTTGCGGTCTATTTTCTCAAACTCGTCAAGACTGACCAGCGCAAATTCCACCATCTTGCGATAGGCATTACCTTTGGCCTTCAGGTTGAAATCGTCCGTATAGTAGTCGGCAATTTCCTTAGGCAGCATCGAGGCAAAAAACGTGCTCTTGCCCAAGCCCTGCCGCTCGCTGACGAGCAGCAGCATCACAGCATTGGCATGATGACAGTCCGCTCCCAGCCACTGACTGACAACAGCGCGCAGCCAGATGCGTACCATGCGCTGACAATAGTCTGACGTGCTGATTCTACGGGCAAAGTCGCCCATATAGTCCGTCTTTCCGTCCCAACAACCACGAATCCTATTCAGATACTCGCGTACGGGATGATAATCCTTCGCCAAGTCGCTCTCCACACGCTGACGGACATAACTGGAAAGACAAAATATCTCCCCTTCGTCCTGAATGCGGCAGTTGATGGAGTTCATCTGTCTGTTATCCACCATTTTCCACTCCTCGTCACGTCCCTTGCGCCGATACTCGTAGAGGTCGCGCACCACATTATGGCGAAACTCGAAGTTGTCCGTCACAAACTGCGCCATGTCATGCACAGGGCGCAGCATGGTCTGCTGTCGCTCTTCGTAACGCCCCCTTGTTGTCACACTCGTTTTGGATACTTTCAACTTCTCCAATTCTGGTTCCAGGTGTTTCCACACCAATTTTGAAAAATAATCAATTATACTCATGCTAAAAACAGTTTTTCTACTGCAAAGGTAATACAGAAATCGCCTGATTGCAAGCCTTTTAGCCCAAAATAACAGCAGAAAAACAGGGTGCTCTTACCCCTATTCTCACCACATGCAACCACCCTCTTTACCGTCTTCAAGAAGTAACCTACTTGACCTGCCACTCCAGTTCTAACTATCTGCCACTCCAGTAGCAGATACCTGTCACTTCAGTCATAAGTATCTGCCACTTTAGTGACAGCTCCATGAGAGCACTTCTTGCCAGCGCCAAACAGCCTTCTCTCACGCGCCCATCCGCCTCTTCTCTACCGCCAAAAGCCCTTTTCTTTTCTCTATTCTCCTTCATTAAAATTCCTCCGCTGCTAATCTTTTAACAATCAGTCGTTTACGCTGTTTTACGGAGAAATAAGGAAGTCTTGCGAACTTACTTTTTTGGCTTTTATCTTTGCATTTACAATTATTATTTATATCTTTGCAACTGCATCTGCCCGATGTTGCTGAGAAGTCCTACGAGCAGGACGGAGCCGCTGGGCGGAGCATTACATTGCGGAATAAGCGACACAGTACGCTTTGTTTGCAATTAGCAATTCATGCCAACAGCCTGCTATTGGGAGAAAGCCATTCGTTGAAGAATCGCTATATGATGATAAATCCACCAGAGGATGAATGAGAAGCTATCACAATATATGATGACATCGAGCGCGAGAAAGACAGCCTATAGCCCCCCCTCCGCCGAATCGCACTACTAATAAAATGTAAAAATGCAGCCGCAGGCACCGATGTCTGAATAATTTTCAGTAATTTTACAGCCAAATAGCAAATCATGAAGGATTTGTTGAACTCGACAAGAAAGAAACTATGGATATACAGAAAATACAACAATACAAATCAGCCTTCGACTTGATAGCCAAGGACATCAAGGATGATGAAGGGAACTCTATCGAAGTATGGTATGCACGTGAGTTGCAACAAGTGTTAGGCTATTCCCGATGGGAGAATTTCGTGGTGGCCATTGGCCGTGCTTTGGAATCGTGTAAGACGTTGGGAATCAATGTGGATGATCATTTTCGTGAGGTCACGAAAATGATAGCCTTGGCTAAAGGTGCTCAACGTGAAGTTCAAGACTTCATGCTCACGCGGTATGCCTGCTATTTGATAGCACAGAATGGAGACCCAAAGAAAGAAGAAGTGGCCTTTGCACAGAGTTATTTCGCCGTCCAGACCCGTAAGGCAGAAATTATAGAAGAACGACTAAACGAAGTGGCTCGTCTGAATACCCGTGAACGCCTACGAGCTTCCGAAAAGCAATTAAGTCGCAATATCTATCAACGTGGAGTAGATGACCGTGGTTTTGGACGTATCCGTTCAAAAGGCGACTATGCCCTGTTTGGTGGGCTTTCAACAGACCAAATGAAAAAACGGCTGGGAATCAAAAGTGGTGCTTTGGCTGATTATCTACCCACATTAACGATTGCCGCCAAGAATCTTGCAACGGAAATGACCAATTATAACGTAGAGCAAAAAGACCTCTACGGTGAAGCAAACATCACAGCCGAGCATGTACAGAACAACCGTAGCGTTCGTGGCATGTTGGGCCAACGCGGAATCAAGCCAGAGGAACTTCCACCTGCAGAAGACAAAAGCTACCAAAAGACAGCAAATAATGAACAACAAAGAACCTGGATACGTTTATATACTGACCAACCCCAGCTTTCGCGAGGATTGGGTGAAGATTGGCAAAAGTTCACGTCCTGTGGATGTGAGAAGCAAGGAGCTGGATAATACTGCCGTTCCTTTGCCCTTCGAGATTTTCGCCACAATGAAAACCACGAAATACAACGAGGTAGAGAAATTGGTACATAAGACCATTGACCGCCTCACAGATTTGCGCATCCGCCAAAACAGAGAGTTTTTTAATGTGGCCCCACAAATGGCTCTTGACATTTTCCGCGATATTGCAATGGCTATTGATGATGCAGAAATTATTGAATATGAAAGCAATATGCCCATCAATCCTGAAACTGACAAGACAGAGAAACCATCACGTGTTAGCATTTCAGACACATCTGAACTACAGTTAAAGTTTTGGGAAGAGTTTAATGCTCATGCAATTAATCATGCTACATTCTCTAAGGAGTTTTCTATAAGAAAAGCAAACCCACAGCATTGGTATGACTTAAGCATTGGCTCATCAGAATATCATATCTGTCTAACTGCAAGCAGACAAAAGCACGAACTGACAGCAGGCATTTATGTTACGGCCAATAAAACTTTGTTTTACAAAATAAGGGAGCATGCTCCTGAATTAGAGGAAGAAATAGGTGGTGAGATAGAATGGCGCGAAGCATCCAAGGCTTGTCGATTCGTTACCTATAAGCCTTTTGATATGGACGACAAATCACAATGGCAAGATGCATTACAATGGCTTTATGACATCAGTATAAAAATCAAAATGGCAATGCAAAAATACGCATAGTTTATGGCATACTACGGCAACATTTTAGAAGAAGAGTTGAAAAACAAAGTGGCCCAAGACCTCTTTGAAGGATTCGATACAACACAGATTATCGGACGCATTGATTTTTGTGTATCTATCCCCGCAGACCCACTTGGGCTGAATGAAGCGGAGTCATTATTATGGGCTGAAGCCAAAGGATTTTCTGATAAAAACCTTTGGCGCATGAAGCAGTTTTACGAGACATATAAGGATGCTGACGAAAAACTCTCAGCACTGCTGAGACAAATTAGCTGGACCAACAATCTTACGATTATGAGCCGTTCAGAAACTTCATGAGATTCAAGAATCACTAAGTGAAACAGAAGATAGTAATATATGAACAATACAGAAAGCCAACGAGAGTATTAACAAATTAGGGCTTGTGCCTGTAAGTTTATAAACAATATGGATATACAGAAAATACAACCAAGAAATTCCTTCATGAGTGACAAGCTGTTTCCAATATTGCATTCACTCGTTAAGAGTTATATAGTAGAAATCAGGCAGCACCCCGTCATCGTTGATGCAGATGTCGCAGCCCTGTACGGGGTGGAAACTAAGAGGGTAAATGAAGCTGTAAAGAACAATCCCGGCAAGTTCCCTGAGGATTATATGTTTGTTTTGACATCATACGAGTCAAAGGATTTGCGGTCGAAAATTTCGACCACAAATCTATCAGCCAAGAGCCGTTCACTACCTAAGGCTTTTACGGAGAAAGGCTTGTATATACTTGCGACTATCCTAAAAAGTCAACGGGCCAAACGGATCAGAGAGTCCCCTGACCCAACAGCATTTTTCAAGGACAAAAGAAAAAGAAGATGATTTTCTCAGAAACTTATATGATAGTAATTTTTTTGAAAATATCATGAATAGACCAGACCTCAAATATAGTGTATATATAGAAGACCTCAAAAGGTCTGCAGTTGGAAATATCGTTTGTAAAATTGTAGGAAAATAAGTTAGTAATGATAAACAGAGTGCAATTGATAAAAGAAATGAAGAAGGCTTTGGATTTGCCCGAGTCTTCCATGTTTGATACAGTACCTTTATGGCCTTTGACAGCAAGTGAAATACTTGACCCTAATGGCTTTGATTTAAAGTTAGGGCGGCAGTCGTTTCATTTTAATTTAAGGAATAATCCAAAGTTGTCTGAACAAATTTCCAAAGTCGAAGTCATTCCTTCCAAGGTAAGAAATGAAGTGATTACAGTTATAGCGGAAGAAAAAAAGATGCTTGCAAGGAAACTGGCAGCTGAGGCAAGAGGTGAGTTCACCGTTAATGGCGTAACTTTTAAGATGATTCGTGTAGATGGTGGTATTTTTCTAATGGGCAGTACTTCGGGTGAAGCCGATGAGGAACCAGTTCATGAAGTTCGAGTGAAAAGCTTTAGTATAGGGCAGACAGAGGTGACGCAAGAGCTTTGGGAAGCAGTAATGGGTAACAATCCTAGTCTTATCAAGGGGAAAAAGAACCCTGTAGAACAAGTAAGTTGGGATGATTGTCAGATGTTCATTCAGAAACTAAATAAATTGACTGGCAGAAAGTTCCGTTTACCCACAGAGGCAGAATGGGAGTTCGCAGCCCGTGGAGGCACACAGAGTAAAGGATATACTTATAGTGGAAGCAATAAAATTGAAGATGTGGCATGGTATGTTGGCAACAGTGACAAAATAACTTATGAAGTTGCCAGCAAGTATCCCAATGAGCTAGGAATCTATGACATGAGTGGGAATGTATGGGAGTGGTGTCAAGACTGGTATGCAAGAGACTACTATTCCTACTGCGTGGCCATAAACCCTACTGGTCCTTCTTCGGGTTATCTACGCGTGAATCGTGGCGGTAGCAGGGGCAGCTACGCCAGTGGCTGTCGTGTATCGAGCCGGAGCGGCAACCCCCACGAGTTTGAGTACAACTACGTCGGTTTCCGCCTCGCTCTTTAGTTCCTCTTTCAAAAACAAGTAGATACTAATGTCCATTTAAAGCAATTAAAAATTAGTTTAAGATCAATATGTACAATATAGTAGAAAAGATAAACTCTGCCTCAGCCCAACTACAGGCATTGAAGGTATCGGCAATAACTTTCATGCTGAAATGGTTGAACAACTACGAAATAGTTTATCACCTAAAAAAAATGGAAGGTAAGGTTGGTATCGATGCTGATGATAAAAAGAAGATATGGAGAGCAACAGAGGAACAAATAGACAGTAGCTATACGGGCAGAATGGGTAACATACTTAACCCTCTGAATATTCCTTGTCCTGTCGAAAGACCGCAGCAGTTTAGAAATTATATTATTGGTAATCTGGAGAGGCTGGGAAAAACTGAGAGAGAACAAATAAGGAAACTGAGACAAGAGCTAAATGCACTGATTTGTGAAAATCCTCTTATAGTACGTCCGTTGTATAGTACTGTGCCAACAGATGAAGCATTTCTTCAGCTGAGGCAAGATGCATTGAGGCGGATTGCCCTTGATGAGATTTCTGTGAAGTACGAGCGGCAGCAGCTAACTACAGCGTATGATAAACCACAAGACATTTGGACACCAATAACCAAACAATGGCAGGCAAATGGGGGAATACATAATTTTGCAATAGGCGCAAACGGATACGATGTGTTAGACAGGTTGGTTGCAACCTTGCTGCTGTCATTTCCTATCGGTATGATGAAAATCTCGATTGTCGATTTGGATTTTAATCGCGAGTTGGCTGCCATGAAGAATCGGTTGAATAAGGTGTTTGTTGACGAATACATCCTGGACGAAGGTACTCTTGCTAACTATCTCAGCAAAAGGAATCTGCAGTTGCAAAAGACTTTTGCCGAAGTCGGAGATGCCGTAGAACATAATTTACAAGTAGGAAAAATCGATGTGCCATACGAGTTATGCGTAATAAACGGATTGCCTGAGTCAATGCGACACGATACAGAATCCAACTTGAAACAACTTATTAAGCAGGGGCATCGTGCAGGTATTTATTTCGTTATGTTCAACACTCCACAGCAACAATCATTTATCAACGAAGAAGACTTTATCGCCTTGGACAATGGTGAGAATCCTTCTCCTCTGTTCAATAGCGAGCAGCGTCAAGCATTGCTGGCTAAACTCAACGGCGAAGTAGGTAGTGAGGCACAAAGGCAACAACAAGCTACAAACGCCAAGCATGAGCAAGACAAACAGCAGCAACTGACGCAGCCATTCGATGACGCGACGAAAGGATTCTCTGTGCCTCTTGGCTACGATAGTCGCAATCAAGAAGCAAACTTCACACTGGATAGTCCTCATGTGTTAGTTTTAGGAAAGACAGGATCAGGTAAGTCGAACTTCTTGCATTTGCTGCTGACAGGCAGTATGTTAAAGTATAGTCCTGATACGCTTCATTTCTATCTGATGGACATGAAACCTGGAGGTGTGGAATTGGCCGATTATCGCAATATGCCACATGTCAGTACGTTGGTGGCCGACCCGGGGGATCCTCCTATTAATTTGGAGTTCCTGCGAAGCATCCGAGAACTGGTGGACATTAGAGCCAGAAAAATGCAGAAAGCCGGCGTACGCGACCTTCAGGGCTATAATATGCGTAATGCTGACAAAAAAATGCCACGTATCGTGATGCTTATAGATGAATTCCAGTCTCTTTTCGACAGGAAGAAATATGCCGACTTGTCGATGATGCTTGAGGTGGAAAGCTTGTTGAGTGACATTCTGGCTAAAGGCCGCAGCTATGGCATTCATGCCATTCTGTCAACACAGACTCTGATGGGGACGCAGATACCAGAGTCGGTGGCGAAGATAGAGAAGCAATACTTCCTGAAGGCAGATACCTTTGACATGGGCGACATTCGGATGTTTGTACGTGACGTGCCAGAAAAAGAGTTGGAAGGGATGAAGAGCCATGAGGCGTTCTCTGTAAATAATACCAGCCATAAGAACCAGTACTTTATGCCAGAGTTGCTGCTTGATGAGGGATCACAGAGCCTTCACGACAGGCTGAATGCTATCAAGGAAAAATGCAGGAAGCATAAGATGGCAGGTAATAATAGTGTGTACTATTCTGTTACGCAGTTAGAATGTCCTGAACTTGCAGAGGGGATTGGAGAAACGTACTATAGTGACTACCCAGAAGTGTCTTTGGGTAGGAGCATAGAGATAAACTCCAATAACGTATCCGTCAGGCTGGAAAACTCAAAAGGGCAGAACTTGCTCATTACAGGTGTAAACGAGCGTGGCCGGTTCTGTACAGAAGAAGGTGGCAAGTGGCAGGGACTAAGAATCTTGCTGGCGTCACTGATTTCACTATTGCATTATTCAAAATCACAGCATGTTAATGCTCGTTTTATTCTGCTCCAGAATAGTCCCGATTTGAAGCCTGGCACAAAAGGCTATAATTATATTCAGGAGTTAAAAACCTGTGGGGACATAGAAATATGCCGTGGTGCCGAAGAGCAGCTGAGTGTAGTCGAGTGCTTGTTGGAACGGGTGAAGAACGGACAGGAAGGACAGATGACGTTTGTATTTGTAGAAGGTCAGGATTACTATAGATTAGACAGAGAGCTCCGTGTCTCAGATGACACAACCAAAGAAGAGGCAAAGTTGTTCTCGTTTGGCAGCAAACCATTCGGAGGTGCCGGCGGACAGAAACAGACTGTAAGAGAGGCATGGCTGAAAATATTGGAAGACGGGCCGCTTTATGGGGTACACACTGTGTGGCAGGTTCAGAACTTTGAACGCTTCCTCACCGATGCCCCCAGTTCGCGACGGTATTTCCAGATAATGGCATTCCTCTATAATAACACGCTCAGACCTGCCAACTTCAAGATGACAGAGGATATTGATTTCAAGCGTCTTGACGCTTCGAGCGAACGGTTGAGAATGTGTATGTTTGATGGGATTGATGTTAATGTCATAGCACCCTATCAGATTCCATACGAGTATGAAATAGAAGAAGTAATCAATAAAACGATATAATCATGGATGTACAAGTAAGAAATGCAGAAGAATTATTCCAGTTTGCTCAAGGACTTTCAGCGTTGAGTGCAGATTTGGTCAATAGCTTTAATGCTGCTAATAGGCAGATGGACTATGTGCTCGAAGGTTGGAATGACCAGCAAAGCCAGACCTTTCAGTATCAGTTTAGGGAGGCTACTGAGACGATTAACAAGATAGCTGAAATGATGGATAGTTTCAGCTCGTATGTCAATAAATACGCTCAGTTTATAAGTAATGTTCCTACAATGTAAGAGATACTGTTTTAAAAACCAAACTTTTTGGATTAAAAGTGAGGCATTTTAACAATTTTTGTCTATTGATTGCATTTACACGCAGCATTCATGCCCTGTTTTCAATGTAAATTGCGACAGGGCTCTGCTGTGATGTGAGATTCGATGCTTAGCGAGTTCCATAACAACAATCAGTGTATAGCGTTTATCGTCTGCGGCGATTTTTTTTCTGATGTTTACGGGTGCAGCCGCACTGTTTCTCCTCAGCGGTGTGCTATGTTTTATGATTATTTCTTTGTTATTTAAAAGGATTTGATTAACTTTGCAGCCATCAAGGGAAGACAGCGTTCTGCGGCTATTCTTCAGCCAATGTCCCAACATCTATCCCGTGAGGCTGGCCTTCAGTGGTTTCAGCCTCTTTCTTTTGCCTATTACATGCGGGCTTGTCACATGTCGGGTCATACTTCTCTCCGCTTTTCCAAAGGCTGTATATGAGCAGTAGTAGCTTGCGCATGGTGGCTGTCACTCCAATCATTTTCGACTGTGTATT
>CACYKX010000171.1 GCA_902775075.1 uncultured Prevotellaceae bacterium
AATCTTCTCACCATCGCTGATGTGGTAATCAATCATAAGAATGGTAACACCAACTGGTGTGACTTCCCTACGGAGACATGGGAAGGACATGGTACAATGACATGGTCGCTTGCGGATATCTGTAAGAACGATGATAATGGCAAAACTAAAAATGCGGGCTATCTGGTAACTGGCGCTAACGACACCGGTGATGATTTTGATGGTTGCAGAGACTTAGACCATACCAGTGCCAATGTTCAGAAGAATATCAAACTGTATCTGCACTTCCTGCAGGAGGAAATGGGATATGCGGGCTATCGATATGATATGACAGGTGGTTATGCACCGAAATACACGAAACTGTATAATGAGGATGCTCAACCACAATTCAGTGTTGGTGAATATTGGAAAGATAACGGTTTGTCCGGACTCAAGAATTGGATAGACGGCACAGGAAAGACAAGTGCTGCCTTTGACTTCCAACTGAAATGGCTCATCAGGGATGCTTTCAACGAGGGCGGAACAAAATGGAACACACTCGCCAACTATACGACACGCTCGCTCATCGGTAATAAGGATTATCGCAGATATGCCGTAACCTTCGTCGACAACCATGACACTTATCGCAATTCGGGCGATAAACTGAATGCCAACGAGGAGGCTGCCAACGCTTATATTCTTACTATGCCTGGAACACCTTGTATCTTCTTGATGCATTGGATGCAATATAAGACGGCGATTAAGAAATTAATTCTCGCTAGGGAAATCACGGGTGTGAACAATGAGAGTGAGGTTCTAACCTCAAAGGGCGAGAGCAATGGATATACAGTATCCGTAAAGGGTACTAAAGGTAACATACTGTTGCAACTCGGCAATACGACTACCAGTACTGAAGGATATCAACTGGCGGTATCAGGAGAAAACTATAAACTCTATGTAAGCAATGGATTGGATATCTCTGAAATCAAGAGTGTGAAGGATGAGACGAATACAACAAAGTTGCCTGATTTCGTGACTCCACAGGAGGGTACGTATGCTTATTTTGAGAAGCCTCAGAACTGGGGCAGCACCATCCATGTATGGGCTTGGAATAGCAAGAACGGCAATGAGAATGTATATAGTGGCGCACAATGGCCTGGCGCCATCAGTGATAGGGACATCAGTAAGGTGGGCACCAACAATGGTTGCGATGTGTATCTTTGGAAATATAGTGGTACAAAAACTCCTGACATGATTATCTTCAATGATGGTACTAATCAGACATCGAATCTGAAATTCACCAACGGGGGATATTACAACTATGCACAAGGGCTCGTCGCCACCGGCATCAGCAACATGAAAGTGCCTACGAAACAAGAAGTCAACCAGAATGCTCCAAGATATAATCTCGGAGGACAACGTGTTGACAAGGACTATAAAGGCATTTATATCCAAAACGGCAAAAAGTATATTGCGAGATAACTATTTGTTTATAAATAATATGTTGATAATGGCTGCACTCGATATCTATCGGGTGCAGTTTGCTTTATCCCCCAAATGGTAATCCTCCTATAGGATAGAAAAAACAAGAGGCTATTGAACACTTTTACGCAAAAAATATTATCTTTGCAATAGCTTAAATCAATAAAATATGCAATATGAATAAATTACTATTAACCTCGTTAGCCGTACTGTCTTCTATCGGATGCTCTGCACAGAATCCTATCCGACTGAATCAAGTGGGCTATCAACCTGAACAAGAAAAAGTAATCACTATCGACAAGATAAATCCACAAGGTAAAATCGTGGTGAGGAATAGTGTGGGAAAAATCGTTGCCAAACCTAAAGTTATGCGCATTGCTACTTCACCATGGACCGGCGATAAAAGATATCAAATAGACCTTAGTGAGATCAACCAACCTGGCAATTACACCATAGAGTTGGGCAAATACAAGGCTGCACTACATATCGCTAAGGATGCTTATCGTGACATCGCCAAGGGTTCTCTGAAACTCTTCTATTTGATTCGTTCGGGGATTCGTTCGGGTATCGATATCGACAAAAAATATGCAGGCATCTATGCTCGTAAGGATGGACATCCTGACACAAAGGTGTATATCCATGCTTCGGCAGCAACCGCTAACAGACCGGAAGGTACTGAACTGTCTTCACCTTACGGATGGTATGATGCGGGCGATTACAATAAATATGCTGTAAATTCATCGTATGCTATCGGTGTTATGCAGGACGTATACGAACAAATCCCTGAATATTTCGCTCAACTGAACACGAATATCCCTGAAAGTGATAATACGACGCCTGACTTCCTCGATGAGATGATGTTCAATCTGAAATGGTTGATCACCTGTCAGGACCCTGATGATGGTGGTATATATCATAAGCTCACCACACCTCACTTCGAGGCTTTTATTATGCCTGACGAATGTAAGCAGAAGAGATATCTGGTAGAGAAAAGTGTAACGGCATCGCTCGACTTTGCCGCTGTCATGGCTCAGGCTTCACGACTATTTGAGGGTAACAAAGATTATCCTGAGTTTTCTCAGCAAGCTCGGGAAGCTGCTATCAAGGCTTACGACTGGGCGATAAAGAACCCAAACGCTTTCTATCGTCAGAATGAGATGAACAAGAAATTCAAACCGGAGGTGACTACGGGGGAATATGGTGACTGGAGTGCCAGGGATGAGAAGTTCTGGGCTGCAAGTGAGCTGTATCGTCTCACGAAAGATGCCCGTTATCTGGAGGATGCCAAAAGTACATTCCCTACTCGATTCACTAATTCTTCATGGAACAGTGTTGCTGAACTGGGACTCTTTACGTGGATAGCCAGCACCAGCAAGGAAATGGGCGAAAGAGCAAAGGATATGCTGAAGACGTATGCCGATAACCTGACGGCTCATGTAGCGACATCTAATTTCAATGCACCTTATGGGGATAAAGCAGAGGACTTTGGCTGGGGGTGTCTGGGAGGCAACTGCTGTTGGCCTGCCATCGCACTGATGTATGCTGACAAATATATTGCTCCAGGAAAATATCGCAAGTTTGCATTGGAAAACTTCAACTATGTCTTAGGACAGAATACTACGGGCTATTGCTATGTTACTGGATACGGTACGAAAAGTCCGATGCATCCACATCATCGCATCTCGGCCAACGATAACATCGAGCAACCTTTCCCTGGTATGCTCGTAGGTGGTCCGAATCCTGGACAACAGGATCTTGCAGAGGGTATCATCTATCCTTCAAAGAATCCTGATGCTTCGTATGCTGACCAAACAGAATCATACGCTTCTAACGAGATTGCCATCAACTGGAATGCAAGTCTTGTTGGCATTGCTTGCTGGTTGGATGCAACTTCTAAATAAAAACAACTATAACTCTAAAAAATTATCTAAAAACATGAACAAATGGATTACTACAGTCTTCGCACTCTTTAGTGTGATGACATTCTCTGCTTGTAGTGCGACTAATGAAGAGGTGGCTCCTGTCGTCCCTACTCCCCAAGTCAACATAAAGAAATTCGTGGGGGGAGACATCTCGATGTTACCTTACTATGAAAACATCAAGGCTAATTATTTTGACCATTCGGGCAAAAAGATTACTGCTCCTCTTGCTTTCTTCAAGGAAGAAGGGATGAATGCCATGCGTGTCAGACTATTCGTCGATCCAAGTAAATATACGGGTGATGACAAGGTGAATATCTGTCAGGATTTGAATTATGTAAAGACTCTTGGAAAACGTATCAAGGAGGCTGGGGTTAAATTCATGCTCGACTTCCATTATAGTGATGGATGGGCAGACCCTGGTAAACAGTGGACCCCGGAGGCATGGACAAAACTGAATGATACGGAATTACAGGCGGAAATCTACAACTATACTACAGAGGCACTCAAGGAACTGAAGGCTGCCGGGGCAGAACCTGACTTTATACAGACGGGTAACGAGATTAGCTATGGTATGCTTTGGGGCGCTGAAGATAAAGTGGGTGACGATGAGACCAACCGATGTTATCCATCATCAAATATGGCTAACTGGAATAGATTCGGTAAACTATTGAAGCAGGCTATCAAGGCTTGCAGAGAGCAATGTAAGGATGCTAAGATCATCATTCATTGCGAGCGTGTATCAACATCACAACAGGCTGATAACAAGAATTATGCTGCTCTAAGTAATTTCTTCGCCAAAATGAAGAGTTATGGTATTGATTATGATATCATCGGTCTAAGTTATTATCCTTATTTTCATGGTACCATCAGTGAACTGGACGGGGCTATATCTTTACTCGAAAAGAACTATGCCGATAAGGATATCATGCTCGTAGAAACGGGATATCCTTATGCTTGGGAAGTAGGCGGATCTACCTTTAATTACACAACTACTTATCCTTATTCGGATGCCGGTCAGAAACAATTCACGGATGACCTTATCACGATGCTTAACAGACATAAGAAGGTGACCGGACTCTTCTGGTGGTGGATGGAATATAATGCCAAAGATACGAATCTGACGAATTGGTATAATGCACCACTATTCGATAGTAATACGGGAAAGGCTACTTCTGCTCTATCGGAGCTCAAGAAGTTTATTACAAAATAATTTCTTTTCCATTCTCTAATATCAATATAAAAAAGAGGAGGACAAAGCCATTGTACTTTGCCCTCCTTGTCTTTATTACGGGGAATCCCAATCAGGATTACTTCTCCTGAGACAATTCTTCTATCTTGGCCTCGATCTTATTGATATCTACTGTTGACAGCACAACCTTGTTTTGTTGATCCAAGATATAATAAGAAGGTATCCAGTTGATGTGATAATCCTTTGATGTCTGGGTTTCCTTCCATTTCTTCAGTTCTGACAACTCTAAAATATTACGCATTTTATAGGTTTCGTTGATGCACTTCGTCCAAGCATCCTTATTGGTGTCATAAGAAATACCTATAAAGACGACAGGGAGTTTAGATGTCTGTGATTTCTCTGCCAAGGCATTGACTTTAGGTAAATCACGGCGACAGTCAGGACACCAACTGGCCCAGAATTCGATGACCTTATAACTTGGAGCCATCTGATAAAGTTCATGTCGCTCGCCTTTCCAGTCTTTCAACACAAAGTTGGGTGCCTGCTCACCAGACTTCAATAAGTCTTTGGCATATACTACATCTGGATCTTCCTGACTTTCATTTGCATTCTGTGCAAAACTTCCCAAAGAAAACAGTGCTATCAAAGCACTAATAAATACCATTTTTTTCATCATATTATTGTTTATTAGTTTATATTGTTATTCCTCATCCTGACTGCCATCGTCAGTGACCTTCTTTGGTCCTCTTACCTTATCTTTCAAAGTAAGTCCACTCTTGATCTCAATATTCAAACCATCACTAAGTCCGGTAACGACCCTGCGACGTTCATAAGTCTTTTTGTCACCACTGCCTTTTACGACATATACATAAGTCTGATTACCTTGAAACTCGATAGCACTTTCAGGCACAGTAAGTACATGATTGGCTTGTGACAATACAATCTCAGCATTGGCACTATATCCACTGCGGATAGTAACACCATTCAATCCATGTATGGCAGCCTTCACCTCAAACTGGTTCGTACCATTGCTTTCAACAGCCTTTGGTGATACATATTCCAAACTTGCTTCTAGTTTGGTATCTTGCAAAGCACCGATGGTAATCTTCATTGGCATACCGGTGACAAGTTTACCAACCTCAGTCTCATCAATATTACCTCGGAATATCAAATCTTTCATGTTAGCGACAGTGGCTATCGTAGTACCATCATTGAAAGTATTACTCAAAATAACCGTATTACCCAACTTGACAGGAACATCGAGAATCAGTCCACTGATAGTAGAACGAATCAATGTACTACTGCTGTTGGCATTACTCTTGGAAACACCATCACGTACCACCTCGAGGTTATCTTCCGAAGCTCTCACTTCCTCAAGAGCCTGCTTATAGGTCTGATGCACTTTATCATATTCATCAGCACTCACCAGTCCCTTGTCGAAAAGAATCTTCTCGCGAGAATAGTCTACTTTTGCTTGTTTTACATTTACCAGTGCCAGTCGTAGCCGAGACTCTGCACTGGATAACTGCCCCATATCAGGGATGACCTTTACCTTGGCTATGATCTCACCAGCCTCAACCATATCACCTGCATGTTTATATAGTTCGGTGATGATACCAGAGATCTGTGGTTTCACATTGACTTCGTTGCGAGGTTCTATCTTACCCGTAACGATCGTGGTTTTCTTTAAGTCTTTGTAAGTAGGAGTAAACTCTTCATACTCCGTAGGCTTTGGTTGTGACTTGACCCAAAGGAAAACAAATGTTCCTATAAAGATAAGGGCCACAAGCGCTGCAATGATAATTTTGAAATATTTCTTCATAGTTGTATGTATTTATTTCTTCTTGTTATTCATCTCTCATGGCATCTACCGGTTTGATGCTCATCGCACGAAATGCTGGGGCTAATCCTGCGAATACGCCCAACATGCCGATAAATACCGTGGCTGCAAGTGCTGTCCAAAACTGCACTTGGAAATGGGCCGCAAGGATGCCATCGCTCGTGGTTCCCATCTCCAACATCTGTAGGATGATGACGGCAAAGAGGATGCCGCTCATTCCCGCTACTATGGTAAGCACAATACTCTCACTGATAATCTGGGAGAGTATCATCAGAGGGGTAGCTCCGATAGCGCGGCGAATTCCTATCTCTGTGGTGCGCTCACGAACTGTTACCATCATGATGTTGCTCACGCCAATGGCACCGGCCAACAGAGTTCCGATTCCTACCAACAAGATTAGGAAGTTGACACCTTTGAAAAGACTATCAACAACACCAAAGAGGAGTTCGGTATTGAAAATAGATATTGCTTTTTCATCAGTGGGATCTACATGATGTTCTCTGCCGATTACGGCACGAATCTGAGGTGTCAACTTACTAATGCTGTTACCGGGTTTACAGGTCATACTTATCATATCGAGATCATTACCCATATTATATGCCTGTTGCATCACTGTGATTGGAATCACAATACTCGACTCCGTTCTTCCATTAATCTGAATACCTCCGGAACTATAATCAACACCTACAATACTGTAATATACGGAGTCTACTCGGACAGATTGACCACATGGGTCACCTCCACCGGGGAACAAGGTCTTATAAACCTTTTTTCCTAACACGCATACTTTACGGTGCTGTGCTATATCCATCTCGTTGAGGTATCGCCCATAATAGATCTTTGGTTCTGACACCTTTGCATATTCCGGAAGCAATCCCTTCACGGTACAATCTGATTTGCGATCTCCAAGGTAGGCTTTTCCGTCCCATCTGGAGACAAGAGGAGAGACGACGTCTAATCCTGGCACCTGTGTCTTGAGACGCTCTACATCACCATAGTTCAAACTCCACGTACGTCCTTTTCTGAATCCCGCATACGGTTTTGTGGTAGGTTGTCCCCACACCATACCCGAGTTGGTAGCAAACCCCTCGAAATTGCTTGTCAGCATTTCCTTGGTACCATTGCCACCACCGATGAGGAATACAAGCATAAAAACTCCCCAGAAGATACCAAACCCGGTAAGAAACGATCGCATCTTATTACGGGTCAGCGTATCTAATATCTCTTTATATGTATCTATATCTATCTTCATTATTCTGCCCTTAATGCTTCGATTGGTCTGATTTTAGCTGCTTTACGTGCAGGAAGTATTCCCGCGATGGTTCCCGCAATGATCATAACAAAGGTGGCTCCTATGCAGGTCCCTAATCCTACTGTCGGATCAACAAACAAAGTAGCCTTGAACAATCCGGAATCTATCACCTGATGACCGAGTGTGGCATCCATGTACAGATTGGCCATCATTCCTAAAACCATTCCTATATATCCAAAAAATGTGGTTATCACGATACTCTCTGTGATGATAAGTCGGAGTATGCTCAATGGCTTTGCTCCTATCGCCTTACGAATGCCAAACTCTCGTGTGCGCTCCTTGACGGTTATCAACATGATATTTCCTACACCTACAACTCCACTCAATAGGGTAAGCAATCCTATCACCCAAAGTGCTGTACGGATAATGGTGCTTCCTTGTTGCATCTGGAGCATCTGGGTGAACCCATTACTTATCCAAAGTGCGTCTTCATCGGTAGGATCAGCACCATGCAACTTATTGATCGTTGCCTTATAGCTTTTCTCCCAGTCATCATTCTCTTTCTCTGAGTTCAGTCCGTGAAACGTAAACACGAGGTTACCGGCCTTGTCACCTTTATTATATAAGGTTCGGATGGTGTTATAAGCCGTATAGATCGTGCCCGACGACATACCATTCATCTTGTCTTCGTAAAGACCTACCACCTCGAACGACATATCATCTACATCAACATGTTTACCGATAATGCCATCTATATTGTTGTTGCCCATCAATTCTTTGGCTTGAGTATTACTCATGACGAGAACCTTTCGGCGTTCTTGATTGTCGATTTCATTAATAAAACGACCGGCACACATATTCATCTTGTTAATCTGTCCATAGTTGGGATATACACCATCAAGGGAGGCACTAAGATAGTTTTCACCAAGAGTGAAGGTGAGACTGCTCTGCGAAATTTCCGCACCCATATCATCATCATCTACCACATCACCAAAATTTTTCTTTGTAGTTCGGAAATCTTCATCTCGCAACTCTATTTCCCTACCTTTGTCATAGCCGTTATATGCCTTACTGGTATAACCACCATATACCGTCATCGAATTATCCACATTCGAATCATTATTCTTCTCGTTGGCGTTTATCAACCCATTGCCTGCTCCGAGAAGAACGATAAGCATAAAGATACCCCAAGCCACGGAGAAACCCGTAAGAGCGGTTCTCAACTTATTGTGACGAGCGGTCGACCATATTTCATCTATTAAGTCTTTCATAACTATTTCATAACGCCGTTGATACCAAATGGAGAAGCATGATGATCGAAATTTTCTTCGATGTTCTCAATGATACCATCCTTGATATGCACAATCTTATTGGTTTCATTAGCCACACCACTTTCATGGGTAACGACAATAATTGTCTTGTGTTCCTCTGCATTCAGTTTTTTTAGTAATTGCATCACCTCAACACTCGTCTTACTATCGAGAGCACCTGTCGGCTCATCGGCAAGGATGATCTTCGGTTGGGTAATCAATGCACGGGCTATTGCCACACGCTGCTTTTGTCCACCGGACATCTCATTAGGATAATGCTCTGCCCAAGGCAACAGACCTAATCGATCGAGATAATCCAAAGCCATCTGGTGGCGCTTCTTCCTATTTACTCCCTGATAGAAAAGAGGTAACTCTACATTCTCTACGGCAGTCTTAAAACCTATCAGATTAAAACTCTGAAAGATGAAGCCTATCAGATGGTTACGATACTCGGCAGCTTTCGTTTCACTTAGGTTCTTAATCAATGTATTATCGAGGATATATTCCCCTTCATCATAATTATCGAGAATTCCTAAGATATTGAGCAGGGTGGACTTTCCTGATCCGGATGCTCCCATGATAGAGACAAACTCCCCCTCCTCGATATCCAAACTAATACCTTTCAGGACGTGTAGTGGTTGTGCACCAAAATATGTCTTATTGACATTGGATAGATGTAGTAAGCTCATCTTTAATATTACATTTAAGTT
>CACYKX010000172.1 GCA_902775075.1 uncultured Prevotellaceae bacterium
ATACTCATCGCTCATGATGCCCTCGAACGGAACCACATCATTGTTATTTTCAATCTTCCTCTCAAAGATCCAGGCAAGAAACTCCCGACAGTCAATTTCCTCCAAATCTAGTTGGAAGTTCGCCGGAAGACTGGCAAGATACTGGTTCCTCTGCTCGAACTCTTGCTTCTCATTCTCCATGCTCTTGACAATGATGTGCCGAGTCTTAGGGCGGTCTTCATCAGAAGGTCGCCATTCAGAGGATCCATTAACCGAATGGTCGGATAATATATCATCACTAAAACCTTTTATCACTTCCATCGTCTTACACATTTTAACAAAAACGCCAAACTCGTTAACATTTCGCCTCAGCCCTACCCTTTAACAATTGAAAGACTACTTAACCCCACATCAAACAAACGTACCATCTATTCTCTATGGGCTGAGCATTCTTACAAAGAAAAAGTTCTTCCGAAAAGCATCAAAAAGCACCAACTTCCTACCCCGCGCACCCGTCATTCCTTAACAGAGGTTGCTTCGCTACGCTCAGCAGCCCACGGGGGGGCGTATATTATCAATATGTTTTTTTTCCCCACTTTTGGCGTTGCAAAGATAAGAAGAAAAATAATATCAGCCAACAAAATCAGAAGGAATTTAAGACAGAGGTTGCTTCGCTACGCTCAGCAGCTCACGGGGGGCGTATATTATCAATGAAGTTTTTTTGCGCACTTTTGGTATTGCAAAGATAAGAAGAAAAAATCGTTCTCTGTAGTAAACTACACATTTGCGTAATATCAACTTCTTCCGCTCCCCGGGTAGGGGGGCGGAATCAAACAAGGAAAGCCGTGGCGAAGCCCGGCCTGCCATCCTCTGTTCCGCCATGGCGGCAAAGCAAGCTTGCAAAGCGCCCCTTCCTAGTTCATTCGAAAGGCATCAAAAAGCACCAATTTTCCACCCCACGCACCCGTCATCCCTTTACAGAAGTTGCTTCGCTACGCTCAGCAGTTCACGGGGGGCGTATATTATCAATACAATTATTTTCCCCACTTTTACGCTGCAAAGAAAAATATTATTTAGTAAAGACTTTGTTACTAAAAATATTTTTAGTAACTTTGTGGTTACTAAAAAGTAAACAGCAATATGGAAGAGAATCCCTTTGTGTTCGGCAAATCAGTCGAAGGTAGCTACTTCACTGACAGAGAAGAGGAAACAAAACGTCTGGAAGCCAATCTCACTCATGGTATCAACACCGTCCTTATCTCCCCACGCCGATGGGGTAAAACATCCCTTGTAAGAAAAGTGATAGCTAACAACAAGCGTGATGACATTCGTTATGTCCTTCTTGATATGTTCTACTGTAAATCAGAAGCTGCTTTCTACCACCTGCTTGCCAACGAGATAATCAAGCAGACATCATCCAAATTGGATGAATGGATTGAAAACGGCAAGAGATTTTTGTCCAACATCACACCGAAGTTCTCTTTCGGATCCGATCCATTGAACGACTTCTCTATCTCCTTTGAGTGGAATCCAATAGATGGCACGGACATAGAAATACTACAACTTCCCGAGAAGATTGCGGAAAAGAAGGGTATCCGCGTGGTCGTCTGCTTTGACGAGTTCCAGCAAATAGGGACATTCGAAGACCCTTTGATTTTTCAAAAGAAGCTACGTTCCGTTTGGCAGCACCAGCAGAACGTCACATATTGTATGTTCGGCAGCAAAATGCACATGATGGAGAGTATGTTCAGCGATACTTCATGTCCTCTGTATAAGTTCGGTGACATTTTATTTTTGAAGAAAATACCCACAAAGGAATGGGTGGCGTTCATTACCAGCAGGTTCTCTGCAACAGGCAAGACCATCACAGAAGAGCAAGCTGAGAGAATTTGCAATATTACCGACAATCTCTCCTCTTATGTCCAACAGATGGCTTGGATTGTTTGGTACAAAGCCAATCCAGTTGTCACAGACTCTATGATTGACGATGCAGTTAAGGATTTATTGGAGCAAAACAAGGTCTTTTTCCAACGTGACATAGAGTCTCTGACAGAACTACAACTCAACTTCATCGTAGCTCTTGCAGACGGTGTAGAGACTGGCTTGACTAAGAATGAAGTCATTAGAGAATACCATCTACAGACATCGGCCAACGTACAAGGAATAAAGAAGTCGTTAATGTCCAAGGAGTTCATCGACACTGACGGGGAGCGGATATACATCAGTGATCCTATTTTTAAGTTATGGATAAGAAAAACAGTTAGGGTAAGATAAGAATCAGTTCTCTTTGTTGAGAAATCATTTAGGAAATCAATTAATCAATTAGTTAAATTGATTAATTGATTTTTATAGCTTTGCAAGCTATTCATTAACTTTACATTAAGTGACGTAAAACCATAAGTCTTTAGCTCACG
The DNA here is from genome assembly GCA_902775075.1 of uncultured Prevotellaceae bacterium. The sequence goes on from CACYKX010000172.1 coordinate 2,394, forward strand.
GACAGTTCACTTCGTGTGGAATGATTCGCCACGCAGCAATCCGTACTTCAAATTCACCTTTGCCAGTTCGTCATGAAGTTCTATCATTTTCTTCTTATATGCAAAAATTGAGTCCTTTTCACCAATGAACTTTTTCTTCCACGATATTTTTTTCTTACCGTTGGGAAGGGTGATGATAGGGATAAGAATGCAATTTACGTATGGATTATTAACGTCAAGATGAACTATAAAAGCTGCAATACATTTTTCATTGTATCTTTCGCAGATAAAATTATACACATCGAGCGCCCAATGTTCAATTCCTCCCATCCGTATTATTCCACAGTTATTAGCGTTATCCATGTCGAAAACATTCTGTTTGCCAAAACTAATAGCCCTCATAATGCTAGCAGTTCCACCAATAAAGAAATTGGCTACAGTTCTGTATCGTGGTATTGCCAAACCTTTATTAGGATCTTCGACGTTTTCTTTTCGTAGAATATTTTTAATTCGTTCTGGGATGGATTGAGACGTGTCGACAGGTACGATTTGACCGCTTTCCGCTATCTCAAAATTGAGATGAGTTCTTGACTTGTCAAAAGGAATATTAGGAGCTGTGTCGGACACATTACGCAGGATAAGATTACTTTCTTCCATTGTCATTCCTTTATACGCCTTAACGAAGATTTCTTGTGTCCCTTTTCTTATCATAAGAATATTTGTTTTATCGGGTAAGTTAATATACCCGCATTATCGGGTAAGTTAATATACCCACTGCGGATGGCATTAATAGCAATATTTCTCTTAGTCATTACGGGTAAGTTAATATACCCGTTTCGTCAGGTAAGTTAATATACCTGATACGTTTTCTGGCTTTGTGTCAATTAGGGGGCGGAACCCGGATAACGGGTAAGTTAATATACCCGATTTTGCCCGGCTTGCCGCCCGTCAGGAGGGCAAAATTCCACAAGTTTGTGGTCAAACTTGGTATTAGGCTACCCCCTAATTGAAAATATCGGTATAAGCGCAAGCGCTTTTTGATATATTTCTGTTGCATAGACGTATTTTCTGTTTGGCTTGACAGCGTTGATCGTTTTAACGAGAAAGGCTAAATTTTGCGCTCTGAAGCATCATTCGTGCCTCGGGCGTATGATTGCCCATTCTGGATGTTCTTGCCGGCCTGAATGAAAATTTGGGGCTTTGGAGCCACAAAATTGCAGTTACCAATCTTGGACGTTGTTACGAGGCCAAAAGATTCGAGCTTACGAACATAAGCCGAAACGGTAGGATAAGACCATCGCCAAGCCTTTTGTAGGTCTGTGACCGAGATTCCATCTTCCTCTCCCCTCAACGTGGCCGAGTAGAACTTAGCTATCAGATCAGCGAAAGCTTGAAATCTGGAGCAAATCTTGAACATCTTGGCATGACTGTTGTCAACAAGAATGTTCACTGCCTTGAGTCTAATCTTTGCATGATATATGTCTTGTTCAATATCCATATATTTTACGATTTACGATCGTACTTTTAAGTTTGCTTTTATAGCTATTTTTCAATTCGCAAACTTACAAAAAAAGAGGTACTTGAAAGGTATCAAGAAAATAAAAGACTTATATTAACACAAATATATTTCAACCAAATAGTCAATATAAGCATACGCCAAATACACTTTTGTGTAATCAATAGATAGTAGCAGAAGAGGGAGCCACGCCCACCCCGACATGTCACCTCAGACCCATTCCGAGAACACCACGGGCTCTGGCATGACTCCCAACCCCATATTTTAATACTAATACTTTGGGTATTTGTCCCCCATGATTTCCTTGATTCTTGCTTCAAGGTCAAACTTTGGGTCGTGCTGCTTGATGAACAAGAGATACTTCGCGAGAACCGTTGCCGTTCCTCCGCCATGTTCAAGACGATATACACCTTCATCCCCCTCTTCACTCTCACCAATAGTTGCCCAATAGTGAGATTCTTGATGATTTCATGCAGTTGTTCAATCTGCTCATCCTTAACTCGCACATGCACCTTACCACCTTACTACCAGTGTCCTACATCAAACCGCAATCATAATCATTCTATGTTGAGAGAATTAAGGAAGTCATTTATCATCGCTATTTTCCGCTTTTTACTTCCCCATCCTGATTCTTTTTCAATGTCTTCTTTGAGTTTGGTTAGCTGTTCTTTGAGAGCTGTCAACTCATGGTCTCTATTATTGACCTTTTTCTGCAAATCATCCAACAGAGGCAAAGCTTGCTGACGATTTGCAAAGTCTGTCATGAAAGATTTGAGGGAGTGACGGAATGCCTGTTCTTCCTCGGTCTGCTTCACGGCTGCTTCCAGTCTGGCCGTGAGCTGTGACAGAGGAACGGCAGTTTCTTTCTCGAATGCCCACACGTCCATGTCCAATCCTGTCTGTTCAAAGTATGCGAGAGCCTTCTCCACAAACGATTTTCGTGTAAGATTATGCTCCTTCACATATTTGTCAAGTCTATCAGCGGTATTTTTCTCGATGAAGATGGTCGAGCCTTCCCGCTTTTTCTTTTCATTATCCATATATTATTGTAATACAGAGATTTATATTTTGTTGATATATTTTTGCTATAACGAAAATATAGCAATTTTATTGCAAATATTGCAGAATATAGCACATTATATTTTCTACTTGTCTTTCTGCTTTTTTCTCACAGCTTCATTGAACTCCCTCAAAGCCTCCTGCATATCTTCATCAGACTTTATCTGATCAGAATCTAACATTATCATTCCGTCCTGATAGTTGATGAACTTATACTCTTTGGCAGGTTCTTTCTTCTCTACTACATCATCAGATTCCCCTATTGGTAAGGAAGCAACTTTGGTTCTTTTCTGCCGTTCCCATTGTTTTTCAGCAATTTTATTTGTACCGTCCCACCATTTCCAAACAGTCTTACGGTCAAGTCCTAAGTCACGAGCACAAGCGGATTTATTCTTTGAATCAGGATGTCTTTTACGCCATTGCGTAATTCTCTGAGCTTTCTTGCTATTCTCTACGTTGACAAAGCTTTCCTTATGTCTGCCATTATGTGCATCCCATCTCTCTTTATGTCCACGTTCTCGCCTAAAATCTCTCAGTAAGCGAGCCTCTTCTAAATGCTCCTCCTGCTTCCGACCATTACGTCTGTTCCGCTCAATATGAAGCAGCGTCGTTGCTTCAATGGTATGTATCGGCCATTTGTTATAGTTGTTGTCATAAGCCTTCATAGCGTCATCCACATCCTCTACAGAGAAATGGTTATCCTCTTCCTCTGTATAGGAATCCATCTTATCTACAAGGCTGCACGCATCGGAATACACCTCTTCACGAGGAATATCACATTTCACAGCATATACCACAAGTGTAAGTATGCACCAGTATCTGTGATGTACCTTAATTTCGTCATCAGTATCACGGAGCCTCTGTAACCACCAGTCATACACATCACGTTTTACGTGCCACTTTCTGCCTACACGTTCTTTACGAAGGATTCTTGCAGCATACCACTCCGGCCATTCTTCCTTTGCCTTTTCCATGGGTGTCCGATCAGGATTATATGTTGGAGCCTTATGCAGCTGCTTCAACTCGATTTCCGAAAGTTTGAATGCAGAAAGATATCCATTCAACTTCTCAACAGAATATACAGGAGCTTCTAAAATATGAAAGCACCGTATAACTTCACCAAATTTAGTGAGTGTCCCTGGTAAGCGGAATCCTTGGAATACACTTTGATGTTGCCTATCCTCATAGATAGAAGTCTTGTCATTCCAAATGAGGTTTGTCAAGCCGTGCTTTAGTTTATTCAATATAGGAAGATTCTCTTGATATAGGGGCATCGGCTTGTCGAGTAGGTAATATAAGTGTAATCCATGTCCAGAAGAAGTGATGATATTGGCCATGGGCATATAGTCGTCCTGCATCATTCGGACGAGGGTACGGAGCTGCTTTAACCCAACGCCATCCAAATCGAAGCCAAAAGCGTAGAGAAATCTGGCATTGACGGACGTGTTGGTTCTACCCACATATGTAATAGGAGCCAACAGCGCAAACTGTCGTCCTTCAATAAAAGACATAGTCTCTTCATCATCCTTTAGTATGATTCGGTGATGCCCTTTCTTGTTTTCAGAGTAGAAGAGGACAGGATTGTATCTCCAACAGCTATAGCCACGATAGTCAATGTCCTTTACACCGGCTTTCTTCTGCTTTAACCAGAGCTGATACTCATCGCTCATGATGCCCTCGAACGGAACCACATCATTGTTATTTTCAATCTTCCTCTCAAAGATCCAGGCAAGAAACTCCCGACAGTCAATTTC
>CACYKX010000173.1 GCA_902775075.1 uncultured Prevotellaceae bacterium
GAATTTGCGGTAAGACGGGGTAAGAATAATTCTGAATGAAGAAATATTCGGCAAAATTACTTCTGGAACCCAAAATGCCACTTTTTAAAGTGGACTCTATACTGTTGTCTATTACAAAAATAGGAAAAGTATAGCTTGAAGGTATTGGAAAAATACCATCATATACGGATGAAATTACAACAAGGTTGATATGGTGCTTTTCGCAATAGCGTTTAATTTCTATTGGGGATATTCCATTTACACCAGAACAAAAAGGTAAATACTCATAAACTAGAACTCTTTGATGTTTCTTAATATAGTCGCTTACCTGCTTTACAGAGACTTTATAAAGATTGCCATCATTCGTAATTGAGTCAAGTGGAACTTCGCATTTCTTTACATGCAGTTTTTCTGATTCTGATAAATCCGAATAGCCAGAGCCATTCACCTCGATACATGAGGTTAAAATGACTCCGGCTGTCAGGAGTTGAACCGAATGGATAATTCTATTCAATTCCATTGTATTTGTGTATGGGGTTATTAAAACATATAGGAGAATCCCAACTGTAGGTCTTGGCTTTAGTATTGAGTCCACCTTTAAAGATATTGGTAAATCCTCTACTATAAGAAAGGCTAAGCTGGTAGTGCTTGGCGATTTCAACGCCAACCTTGGCATCGAAGCCGAAGTTTACACGATTGAAGAGTTTGTCTCCGTAAACATTTGAGGACTTTTTCTCCTCTTTGCTATGTCCTTTAGCATCAGTCGTTGTGACTTTGTCCGTACCTGTCAAGCCAAAATCTGCATAAGGGCCAACAGCAGCGAGGAGATTCAAGTTGTCTGAAAGGCGGAATTTGTAGCCTACATTGACTGGAACGAGAAGAGAGTAGGTTGAGTACTTCCAGCACTGAGTCAACTTTGTTTCGTTATTGAAATAGTTTTCGCTCTGTCTGTTTCTGTTGTTGAACAAGACCGAAGCATCCATAAACCAACCGTTCTCTGGGTTGTTGAAGTTCATTTCTGCTTTTGCACCTACAGCAAAACCGATCTTTGTTTTTGTCTCATCAGAAATGTTCAGATTTCCTCCTACAGTTGGACCGAAGCGGAATGTTTGTGCATTTGCGGCTGAAAAACAACCTAATGCAAGCAATGATAATAAAATCTTTTTCATATGTTGTTATGATTAAATTATGCCCAAGGACAAGTTGCCTAAGAACTTATTATTATGCAAAAGTACAATCGTTTGTTTTTATACACAACGCCTCCTTATGCGAAACGGCAAAAATGTATTGCGAAGCGGCAATATATTCTTTTGAAGCAATTATAGGTATTCCTCTTTTTATAATAATCCTCTCAACTCTTACGGATAAGTAACAAAGATGATGAAGTCTATTTTGTCACTATTCTCTGTTCTTTTATCGCCCCAGCCCTTTTCCTTTCTTTTGTGGAACGCTTCCAAGCCCTACTTTTTGTGTTCCGTCCCAATTCGTAAGTTGGTCGGCGCAGCCATTGGAGCCACCAAGCGAAACGTAGGTATCTGCACTACATGACATGTGGTCAACAAAAGCGAGAAAGTTGTCAATGGTGTTGTCTGTGAATTGAACTTCATTCGTGGCGAAGAGTTTTGTCCAACTGGTGACACATTCTTGCTTGAAGTCTGTAAAACCATGCCAAGACATATCAGACAAGAACCTCTTTGCTGCCGAATCTATAAAGGCTTTAGAGTCCAATCCAATATTATGCTTTACAGCAGATGCCATAATGCCATAGTATATGGAAGCCGATTCTTTCTCGTTGAAGTTGACTCTGTCTGTTTTTGCAAAGGATGATAAAGCTTCATGCCCCTCATGGATGAACTTGTCAAGCACTCCTATGTATCTATTTTGCCGAGCCATGCTTTCACGTTTGGCTTCGGCTTCTTGCCGAGCCTTTTCTTTTGCATCTTCCTCCTTTCGTGCTTCCACCCGTCTCCATGCATCAGTCATTTCTGGCTCCTGCCAAATGGCATTCCAACGAGCCTTCAAATCATTGTACATTTCCATAAGTGTAGTATTATAACTTTTGGCACTGGCGAGTTCTTCCTTCGCACAGTCAAGTTGAGTAGTCACTCGCTCCACAGCCTTCTCGTCAAGTTGAGAGATGTGTTGTTTGACTTTGTTGTTTTCTACCCTTAGCGCATCATTCTCGGCACGAAGCGACTTGTTCTCCTCTATCTGCTTATTGAGGTTCTGCATATAGTAAGTGTATGTCTTGTTGACAGACTTGCGTACACCTTCATTCTGTTTGTCACGTTCTGCATTGATGGCTGCAACAAGAGCTTTGATAGCTGCGTTGATGTTGTTTACACGCTCCTCACGCCACGCCTTTTGTCCGATAATAGTAGGAATTGGGATGGCAAGTTCTTTCTTTACGGCATTCATCGCTTCTTGAACAGGAACCTTGATGTTGAGAAAAGGAATGGTCAGCTCCTTCTTGTCGATTGTTGCAAGCACAGCATATTTCTCCACTTTGTCAAGAGCAACTTTCGCCTGACGTTCCGCCTCAAGTACCACCTTGTTTTTGTGCTTGCGTCCCCGTTTCTCTTCCTCTGAAAGTTCATCATAGGAGAAGCCTCTTGCCAAGCCATACTTATGCCCTACCTTGTTGTAATAGTCGGTATGAAGTTGTGATAAATACTGTGACTTATCCTTTGCTCGCTCTCCCCACACTTTGGCATAAGAGACCCTTTCAACAACACCCTTTGCAACTTCCGATTTTGTGTAGTTGTCACGTTCTTCTTTTGGAAGTGCTCTCCATTCCTTTGTAGAGAGAACCTTTTCTGGATTATCCTTGTGAATGTACCTGCTTCCGATGCGCCCACGTTTCCTTACTTGTTCAACAGGCACGGTCTGCACATGGGCATGGATGCTTGTCTCGTCACAATGCACATCAAAGCCGATGACATTCTCTTCTCCCCATTTCTCACAAGCAAAGCGGTAGGTGTCCAATGCCCAGTCATAGATGCCTTTTTGCAATACAACCTTGCTGTGGTCAGCATTTGGATCTGATGTGTTGAGTTTCTGTTCACCAAAGGCAAGCCTGTTAAGCACATCATGGTCACCACTGAAGATGATGCCGACAGTGCAGTTCGGACTGTTCCTTGAAACTTGATCGGGACGCTTGGCATCCATATACGGCTTGAAGCCAAGTTCATCAAGTCTGTGCTGCAAGCGTTCATGCAACGGCACCGACTGGGAACCAAGAGGCACTATCTTTTCGCCCTTGACTATCTCAAAGTTGAGTCTCTTGCGTGAGTAGTTATAATGGTTGTTCTTGTCTATGTCCGCGTTTTTGAGTTGGTAACGCTTCTCGTCCCAACCTCTGCGTTCCGCCTCGTTGCCCACTTGGGACGAGAACGTTTTCTTGTCTGTGCCTACATGGATGGCGGCACGTGGTATGTTTCTTTCCATAAGAATTTCATTTGAGCTTGTAACGTAGTTCTTGTATAATTGGAGACAGGTCTCGGGCGGAGCCTGAGCATAATAGAAGGACTTTTTAAGTGAACAGCGTCAGCAAGTGAATCTAAAAGTCCCTATTATGTTTAGGACTTTTGTGAAAGTCCGTCACGCAAGCCTGCTCGCAGATCCTTACCCACTCTGCTATGACTCTTCCACCAACGCCACCCAAGACTGTCTATCAGATGTTGGAGTGGCGGATGTTGCTTTATCAGCCTTTGTAGCGCCATCTGCGGTGTTTCCGTCATCAGCAGGAAGTCGGCAATGTCAAGACCTTTGGTCTTTTGTTCATCGGTGGCATTGTCTTCCAAGATGTTGCTTATGACAACCCTTTTGCAAACAGATTGCAGCAATGGAATTTTTGATTTCCATTTGTCCGTTGCTCCAAGGTCAGGAACCAAAACAACCTCCCGACCGCTTAGGACTTCGACTGCATCTTTATTGAAACATCCGTTCATGCCTCCAGTAGCCAACCATACGAAATCAGACATGAAGTGGGTGGCAATGATGGCTGTCTTTTCGCTCTCCACGATGGCTACAGTCTTGGTCGTGGTTTTATCTGTCAACAGATGTTCGCCAAAGAAGCACTGCCGAAGTGTAAAGTCTGGCAGTTTCAGTTCCGAGTGTACCCAAGTCACCAGGCTGTGTGGGTCCTTGATGCGGTGTCCAGTCTTGTCATCATACTTCATTATCTTGCCAGTGCGCACATTCCCATTGACATCTATCTGCCAAAAGATAGTTGAACCGCCCCATTTCTTTGAAGTGCCGACCTTGTACAAGGCAAACAGCCGTTCTGTCTCCTCTTTGCCAAAGACCGTTGAAATGTATCGGTACAAAGGATTGACAGAATAACCATGCAGTGTTTGCTCCACCAGCTTGCTATCAATGAAAGTTGGAAGAGGTTTCTCTTTCCTGCACTCTTTGATTGGTGTCTTATATCTCCAATCATCATTGCAGTTGGCATCGGGATTGTCCTTGAAATAATCAGACGGAGAATAATGGTAGCCACAACTCTGTTCATGGTCACAACGCCCTACATTGTCAGGAAATACAATCTGTCCTTCCTCGTCAATATATCTTGCAAAGCAACGCTTACGCCCACATTGAGGGCAAGCATATCGGTTGCCCAGCTTGTATTTCTGTAGATGGAATCTATACTCACTCATAAGGCTCTGCACTTGTTGCACCTTGCACTTTCTGCACTTTTGCACTTGTTGGGCACAAAATGCAGCATATTTTGTGCAAGAGTGCAAGAAGTGCAAAGTGCAAACGGTGCAAGGTGGTGATTCTACTTCTGTACTTTCTCATAATTGCCTTGCTTGTCTTTGATGATAAAGTTTCTCTGACAGAAGTCTTTGAGCATATACATGACAGTACGTCTTGCAAAACCGAAATCCGCTCCAGCCTTTACTGCTTCAGCAGTTACGAACTTGTTTCCCAACGAGTCAAGTACCTGTTTCTTCACAGGGTCGGTAGCCTCGGTTAAAACGAGGTCATCCATCCTTTTGTATGACTTCTCAAAGTAATCGCTCATCCGTATGGCTGCATTCACGGACTCCGCATCAACAAAATCCTTGTGAGACTCATTACAAGCCCATCGGAACAGTTGGAATATCAAGGCAAGTCGAGCCGTGTTCAAAGGAACTTTTGCAGCACGTGAGTCTATCATTTTTTCATCCGTAATGGCATTCTGCCGTTCTATGTCCTCATTCTGCCAATCATAGAATATATCAATGGCTTCATCAGAGAAGTCAAGAACATTGAAGATGCCTTCCGTAAAAGGAAGAGCCACAGCCTTGTCTATGATCTCTTTCCATACACGGAATGGTCTTTCAATGATTGCAGCATCCTGTTTTGGAACCTTAACCCAAGGAGCAATCTTCAAACCTTTTGGGCATGTGATCAGAAAACGGTCAAGAAAACCATTCTTCTTGAATCCCATATCATAAAGTTCATGCACAATACCAGTCTGGATAGTTCCTACAATCTGTATGCAAGGATAGTCAATGCGTAAAGGACAATCAAGATTACAACGAGATACATCTACTGGCAAGCCATTGTGAGCCGACAGCATCTGTTGTACAAAAGAACTGTTGTTGTATCGGTTGATGGTGTTGAACAGCCCCATTATCTCATCCACCACAACAGCCACACCTCTGAGGTTGGCATCGTGATTGCGCATAAGAATCTCTGGCGTGAAGTCATTCATGATATTCTTATGCAGGACTGGTACTGGAGGTAACGATTCCCATTCCGTCCGTTTTTTGCCCTTGTTTCTCTCCACAATGGCTGCATACTCATTCTTTAGAGCCTTGAACTTATGGTGCTCCTCAGTATCAATGTCATGCAACGGCTTGTAGGCAAAGTTCAATGGTGGAGTCTTGCCGACTCCTGGTCTGCCAACAAGAATGACATATAGGATAGGTGAAGTAATCCAATTGCCTTTAATCCGGATATAGCAGGAGTTGCCGACGGCTGCTGCCATAGCGGATATTAGGGAAGTAGCGGTAAACTCAATGGAATAGTTCTCCGTCCTTGCCAAATCAAGAATCATCTGCTGCATCTTCTGGGGGAATACGTCAAGCGGAATTCCAGAAGTGGCTACGCCCGAAGCCTCCGAGCGTAGCTTGTTACAAATTTCAAGCGCATCCATGACATTACCAGTTTAAGGGTTTCGGCTTGCGCTTGTTTCCTGCAAGAATGGCTGCATTCTCTTCCTCTGCCGTAAGAGGTACAGGATTCTTGCGGTTAGTCTCCAGCCACTTGTCAAGTTCATCTTGATAAAGGCAGTAACGCTTGCCCGGCTTGGTGGCAGGAATGCTGCCGTTGCCAAGTTTCATGTAGAGAGTAGCCATAGGCATTTTCAGGTATGCCGATGCTTCCTCCACACTCATAGGTATGTGCGTGTTCGCCTTGTGTGGCTTGTTCTGTGATTGCAGACTGATGATCATCTGCTTCATGCCCACCACTTCGTCCCGAAGCTGGGCAACGATCATTGGAAGGTCGTTGAAAGTTAATTCCTTTGTCATATACAAGTTGTTCTAAAAAACTGGGACAAAGGAACAGAATGATGCTTCCGTTACTGCGCGCGCGAGTCGAGATGTGACCCCTTTGCTAATCTAAAAGTGACCCCCTTGCAGGTCACGTTTGCAAAGGTATAAAATTCATTTTACTTTCCAT
>CACYKX010000174.1:0-1184 GCA_902775075.1 uncultured Prevotellaceae bacterium
AGGCCATAATTGCTTCATTAGTATATAGATCTCTTGCTGCAATAGCACACTTTCCGACAGTTAATTTGAAACTCATTATAACTGTGCCTTTCTTAACTTTACGAATATTTGTTGCTATAACTGCTTCGTCTGTAATATGTTCATTTGAATCAAGAATTTCTTTATTTCCCATATCTCGAATTGACACCCAAACATTGTCACCACCAAAATACTCAGGCGTCTTTCTGTCTGGGGTCTTGCCCATTTGGAGGTCAAAAACCTCATCAAATCTATATGTAGTCCAGCCGTCTCTCATTTTACGCTTCCTCCAAGATTTTTTTCAGTTCACCATAAGACTTAATAAACTCACCTTCTGTCTTTTCAAGTCGAGCAAGAATGTCTTTGACTGGCTCGTATTCAACTTTCTCACGTTCAACCTTTTTGTATTTGTTGAAAGAAAGATCATATTGGTTCTGACGAATCTCGTCTACTGGAACAAAGAAGCTTTGATCATTTCGAGTACGAGACTCCTCTTCTTTAAGATTATGGAAACGAGATATTACATCAGGAATGTCGTTCTCAGAGATAGCATTACGCTGATCATCAAGTGAAAAACCATCAGCTTTCATATCATAGAACCAAACTTTATCTGTACCACCACTGTTTGTTTTGGTAAAGATAAGCACGGCTGTACTTACTCCTGCATAGGGTTTAAACACGCCGCTTGGCATTGAGATTACAGCCCTCAACTGTTGGTTATCTACAATCTCCTTGCGAATGGCAACATGTGCTTTACTGGTTCTAAACAAAACTCCATCAGGAACAATGCTGGCACAACGACCGCCAATCTCCAAAGAACGAACAAACTGAGCAAGGAACAATAATTCCGTCTTCTTGGTATTCGCATAGGCAAGAATCTTCTTGTTGATGTTTCCCTTATCCAGACTACCGGCAAAAGGAGGGTTCGCCATGATGAGCGAGTAACAGTTCTGGTCCTCATTCTGCTCGGAAAGAGAATCACGCCATGCAAGGTTCGGACTGCTGATGTCGTGAAGCAACAAGTTCATGGCACCAATGCGAAGCATCGTCTGGTCGGTATCGAAACCGTTTATCATGTTGGTCTTGATGTGCTCCATCTCGTCCTGCGCAAACAGAGCCTCCTCGTTCTTTTCCTTGATATATTTCACGGCCTCAACGAGGAAACC
>CACYKX010000174.1:1206-7847 GCA_902775075.1 uncultured Prevotellaceae bacterium
CAGATATAATCCTGTGGGGTAGGCTCCATCATCTCCACGATCATACGGATGATATGGCGAGGCGTGCGGAACTGTCCGTTCGTGCCGGAAGCAGCCATCTTGCCAAGGATGTACTCATATACGTCACCCATGGCATCACGGTTGTTCATGTCAAGGGCATCAACGCCGTCAACGACCTTAGAGAGGGTACGGGCGTTAGGGATGAGGAATATCGCCGACTTCATATAACGGCTATAAGCACTCTCTTCGCCTGTTCCGATATGCTTGATGAACTCGAAAACACTCTGTCGCACAATCTTGAACATATTGTCAGAACCGAAGTTCTTGAACACGTGCCAACGGAGATGCTCGTAAGGTATTCCGGTCTTCTCCTCTTCGGTAGTAGCTTCCGGGTTCACCCATCGCTCACCGGCAGGGAAAGTAGGATTCTGAACCTCAGCATCCCAGTCGCGGGCATTCGCCTCCTCTTGCAACTGCTTGTCATCGAGCATCTTCATAAAGAAGATATACGTCATCTGTTCCAATACCGTTATCGGATTGGTGATACCAGCCACGAAGAACGTATCCCATATCTGGTCGATTTTGTTTTTTATATCGCCTGTGATCATATTCTGTTTTTTAGTCTTATACTTTTCATTACACAAGAGCTCATAGATAGATTTACTTCCAGGGTAGAAAGTAACAGTATTAGAGAGCATTTTGTCTGTAGTTTTTCTATTTATCTGCAAAACTACAATTTTTTACTTTAATAGAGAAAAATTGGCAAGTATTTTATGAATATTCGTGCTATATTTGCCGTTTTCCCGCCTATTTGCCCCTATAATTCATCAAAATCCTCGTCATAATCCTCATCATCATAATCCTCATCATCATAATAATCATATAGGTCGTTATCATCCCTTCTGTTTTTGCCACTCTTTAGCAAAATCGATGAAAATAAAAATCTAAGAAATTTCATAATCGTTCTATTTTAAGTTTCACGGGACAAAGGTATATCATCTCTGTGCAACCTTTCTGCACAGAGACAAAAACTATGTTAATATCGGTTCGTACTGTTCGGGAATCCTTCGGGATGCGTTCGGGATAAGAAGACAATGTTTATTTTAATAATAATATTTTTGGGTTTCATGGAAAATGATTATATTTGCCAAATTCATTGAAAATACAAAAATATTTGAAGTATCAAAGAAAAGATAAGATGAAACGGGTAATAGTAATATCGACGAGTCTTCGTCATGGTTCCAACAGCGATATACTCGCTGACAAGTTCGTGGAAGGCGCTCAAGCAGCCGGAAACGAAGTAGAGAAGATTTCACTCTCCGGCAAAGAGATCCAGTTCTGTAGAGGCTGTATGGCGTGTCACAAACTGGGGCATTGTGCCATCAAGGACGATGTCAATGATATCATGGCCAAGGTGATGGAAGCCGATGTCATCGTCTGGGCAACACCAATCTACTATTATGGGATGTGTGGACAGATGAAGACGCTTATCGACCGCATGAATGCTATGTACGGTCGTGATTATAAGTTCCGTGATGTGTATCTGTTGACCACGGCTGCCGATGAAGAACCGGAGACTCCGAAACGTGCCGAGGTCGGACTGAGCGGTTGGATAGCTTGCTATCCCAAGAGTCGTCTGGCCGGTACACTCTTCTGTGGAGGCGTAAACGAACCAAAGGCCATCGAGGGCAATGCTAAGTTGCAGGAAGCTTACGAAATGGGAACTAAGATCTGTTAATGTCTGATAAATGACTGAGATAAGGAAAGCTAGCAAAGGGCAAGCGTCGGCAATTGCTTCATTGATTATGATGGCAATGACAGACGAATGTTGTCTGCATTTCTGTGGAGTGGGGCATGGCTTGGACGATTTTCGGAAGATGATGATAGACTTGGTGGAACGCGAGGATTCTCAATATAGCTATAAGAATACCATCGTAGCAATGGATGGTGATAAGGTCGTAGGCGTTGCTGTCAGTTACGACGGTGCCATACTTCATGAATTGCGCCGGGCTTTCATCCTGTCTGCTCAAAAATATATCGGGAAAGATCATTCTGGTATGGATGACGAAACGCAAGCCGGTGAACTCTATCTCGACTCTCTTGCCGTGTTACCGGAATATCGTCGTAGAGGTATTGCGCGGCGCCTCCTGATGGCTACCAAGGAGAAAGCTGACAGAATGCGACTACCATGTGTCGGACTACTCGTAGATAAAGGCAATCCTGCTGGCGAGGCACTTTATACTTCTGTAGGATTCCGATATGCCAATGATAATTGTTGGGGCGGCCACCCTATGAAGCATTTTCTACTCTTTCATTCCCAATAAAGGGGTGTCCGCAACTTGAATCCTGCGAAGTTTAATAAATCTTATTATTCCTTAATTCTCAACTTACAAAAATGCTCATAATTCGCAAATTCAAAATGGAAGACGGGGTGATTATGAATATTAAAAATATGAGCAAATTACAACTTGTTGATTATCAATGAGTTGTCATTTCTTCGGTAATTTTATTATCGAAATATACCTGATTTGTAGACTTATTCAGTTAACAGCGTAAGGCTACAAACCTATTCGCGTCGATCGACGAAGTTAACTTCGTAAGCTGATGAAGTTAACTTCGTTCAGAAAATCACCTTTTTGCGGAGTATCTTTTGTGCTGTTGAGGCCCTTATGGGTTCCGATATTTCCTAGATGGAGCAAAAAGACGAACATTTTTCTTTTAACAGTTTCGCGAGAATGTTTAAAATTTGTAAAAAGGGATAGTCACTCATTCCTCCTCGCTATGGTCCACCTCCGTACGTAATAAGAACGTAGCAGGGAAGAAAGGAGCATCCATGATAATCGTCTGATAACCTTCCTTGTACAGAGGACTTTTACGTCCGGCAACCTCAACGGTAGTAGCTTCATCCTCCACAACCATATACAGATTGCTGGTACATCCGTCATAAGGATGGTAGTCTTCCTCATCATCGGTTTTATATTCACATGAAAACCACCCCATATAGAGGATATCTTCTACCTTCTCTTTGGTAATCTTTGTCTTAGTTTCTGACTCCTTCTTAGAGCGTCTTGGCGCTCTTCTTGGTCCTAATGGCATACACATAATGATATTCGTTTAATTGTTATACTTGTTGTTTTGATTTCACGCTGCAAAGATATCGTGCGTCTGTGCAGCGTATATGCACAGACGCATTTTTCTTAAAAAATTTTTGTATGTCAGCATTATTTCGTACCTTTGTAAATGGAACAAACAAAATAGAGAAAAATGTTAAAAGCAGCGTTATTCGATCTTGATGGGGTAGTATTCGACACGGAACCTCAGTATACGATATTCTGGGGTGGTATCTGTAAGGAATTTCATCCGGAACTTCCCGGTCTGGAATATAAAATCAAGGGACAGACCCTGGTACAAATCTATGATAAGTACTTTGATGGAGAATTGGCAAAATACCGTGATGAAATTACGGACAGACTGAATGCTTTTGAGGGCAATATGTCGTTCGAATATATCGACGGTCTGCAGGAATTGCTCCGTGAACTAAAGGATAATGGTATCGGCACGGCTGTGGTGACAAGTAGTAACCGACCGAAGATGGAAGCCGTATATCGACAGCATCCAGACTTCAAGAAACTCTTCGACTATATACTCACAAGCGAGGATTTCTCAAAGAGTAAACCGGATCCGGAATGTTATCTGATCGGTGCCGGAAAATTCGGCGCAAGACCGGAAGAATGTGTGGGCTTCGAAGATAGCTTCAACGGTTTGAAAGCGGTACGTGCTGCCGGAGAACTCGTGATCGGACTGGCTACAACGAATGAGGCAGAAGTCATCGCTCCATACTCGGATATGGTGATCGCTGACTATAAGGACATGAATATAGCAAAAATCAAGGCTTTGTTTGGCGATATGCAAAAAAATGTTTAACTTTGCCGCCAATTTTAGAAATAAGCAATGGGATATTTATCTACTGACAAGAAGAAAATTACTGCGAAGACTTTCGTGGAAATGAAAAATGCAGGCGAAAAGATAACAATGCTTACAGCCTACGATTTTACTACAGCCGGTATCATCGACCAGGCTGGTATTGATGGTATTTTGATTGGCGATTCTGCCTCTAACGTGATGGCAGGTAACGAAAATACAATTCCTATTACCGTAGATCAGATGATTTATCATGCTAAGGCCGTTGCCAAGGCTTGCAAGCATTGTCTCGTCATCTGCGATATGCCTTTCGGTAGCTATCAGGTGAGCCGTGAGGAGGGTATCCGCAACGCGATTCGTATTATCAAGGAGAGTGGTGCTGATGCGGTAAAGATGGAAGGCGGTGAGGAAATCGCTGATACTGTGAAGGGAATCATCGACGCCGGTATCCCTGTGATGGGGCACCTCGGATTGACTCCTCAGAGCGTTCATAAATTCGGTGGATATGGCCTGAGAGCTAAACAGGAGGCTGAGGCTCAGAAACTCCTCAAGGATGCTAAGATATTAGACGAGGTAGGATGCTTCGGTATCACATTGGAGAAAGTGCCTGCTGCGCTGGCTGCCGAGGTGACAAAGAGCGTGAAAGCCGCTACTATCGGTATCGGTGCCGGTCATGACACAGATGGTCAGATATTGGTATATGCAGATGCTTTGGGTATGACCCAGGGCTTCAAACCGAAGTTCTTGCGCCATTTCGCTCAAGTGGCCGAGGTGATGAATAATGGAGTTCAAGAATATATAAAGACTGTAAAGGAATCTACATTCCCGAGCGACGAAGAAAGTTATTAAAATCGTGGATACTCAAAATACACCAATCCATGTAACGCTATGGCATAAGGATTTCTGGATGCTGGCGTTTGCTAATATGCTCCTGTCTATGAGTGCGTATATGCTCATTCCTATGATACCGCCTCATATGATGAAACTGGGCTATGATCCGTTGATTACGGCCACAGCAATGGGTGTGTTCGGCATTGGTGTATTCCTCTTTGGACCTCTCATCAATTGGTATGTACAGAAATATCGTAGAAATAGGGTGTGCATCCGTGCCATGCTCTTCATGGCCGTCACGGTGGCTCTGATGTATTATTTGGAGGTTTATTCCCATTCGCAACTGGATGTCTTCGTATTGATCGTTGACAGGTTGATGATGGGCGCTTTCTACGGTCTTGCCAAGATTATTCTCTGTGGAACGTTGATCATCGATAAATGTGAGAGTTTCCAACGTACCGAGGCTAATCATGTGATGTCATGGTTCGGAAGGTTCGCTTTAGCCATCGGACCTGTGGCTAGTCTGCCAATCTCCCAATTCTGGGGATTCGGTTATACGCTTGTCGCGTCGGGAATATGTATCCTGGGAGCTATCATCCTCGTGGAAGCCGTATCATTCCCGTTTAAGGCCCCTGATGATGACTTGAAGAGATTCTCTCTTGATAGATTCTTCCTGCTAAGAGGAATGCCACTTTTCTTCATTCTCGTCTTAGTGGCCGCAGTTGTCGGAATCCTCTTTGCCTTGCCGATGGCAGATCGATTCTTCGGTATGATGATGTTCGGATTTTTGATCGCGTTACTAGCAGAGAAATATGTATTCGCAGATGCCAACCTGAAGAGTGAGACGATAACCGGTCTGATCATGATCGTGGTTGCTCTGCTGTTGCTCGTTACACGAGATATGCCAATAGTTCGTTCTATCGCTCCAGTGTTTATAGGATTCGGTGTAGGCATCATCGGAAGTCGCTTCCTGTTATTCTTTATCAAATTGGCAGGACATTGCCAGCGTGGAACCTCGCAGAGTACACATTTCCTAGGATGGGAATTGGGTATGAATATCGGATTGTTCGTCGGTATTGTGATGTGGCCGAAGAACGTTTCGCAAATGACGGAAAGTGCCATGAGAACCATCATCAACGAGCATTATCTGATCGGAATATCAGTTTGTCTTTTTGTGTTACTACTCTACAATTTTATTATACATTCTTGGTATATGCGTAATAAAAACCGGTAATAACCACAAAAGTTTCTTAAATTATAGAATTTGAGTAAGTATTTTAATATTATTTAGACACTCCAATTCGCTTATATTTGTCTTTTTCTGTATTTTTGCGCTTGAATTTAAGATTTAGAACTAAATAACGTAGAAATATGGCAGAAGCTATAGACATCCGTGAACTTAATATTCGGATAGAACAACAAAGCCAGTTCGTCACGAATCTGACTCTTGGCATGAATAAGGTTATTGTCGGTCAGAAGCATCTTATCGATTCTTTGTTGATAGGTTTGCTGAGTGATGGTCATATCCTGCTTGAAGGTGTACCGGGATTGGCAAAAACCTTGGCTATAAAAACACTTGCTCAATTGATCGATAGTGATTATAGTCGTATTCAGTTTACTCCAGACTTGTTGCCTGCTGATGTTGTGGGTACTCAGATATATTCTCAGAAGGACGAGACCTTCCAGGTGAAGAAGGGTCCTGTCTTTGCTAACTTCGTGTTGGCTGATGAGATCAACCGTGCTCCGGCAAAGGTGCAGAGTGCTTTGCTCGAGGCAATGCAAGAGCATCAGGTGACAATCGGTGAACATACTTTCAAGTTGCCTAACCCATTCTTGGTGATGGCTACCCAGAACCCAATAGAGCAGGAGGGTACTTATCAGTTGCCTGA
>CACYKX010000175.1 GCA_902775075.1 uncultured Prevotellaceae bacterium
GCAGCTGTCAAACGTGCTTGCGATGTAATAGAGTGTATGGATGCTGATATTTCGGTTGCTACAACAACCAAGGTCTTTGATAAACTACAGCAAGCAGACTTTACTCCATCTGAAGCAATAAAGTTGCATTTGTTCAGTAACATATTGGATGTCGACAGTTTTGATCTGGCACGTTTTATCCACCTGTTCCAACAATGTTTCAGTGGCACAAACTACTTTGTATGCGTTGGTCCATATTATAGCAACAATAGACGAGTAGATGAATTTGTCGCAGCAACAGCACCCGATGCAGTGTTTGCTGTCATGAACAGAGAGAAAGGTGCATGGCTGAAAGAATGGACTATTTCGATGCGCGTTTTCCTTAAGGAGTTTGTACACATTGAGCCTATTAAGGATATTAGGAAACGTATCGAAGAATCACATAAGCAAGACCAATTCTTTGCTGGCTATATTCTTGATGCAATCTCTGAAGAACTTACAAACTCTGACAAGGTTCAAGAAGCAGAGGCTTTGTATAATTCTCTCTGCGCATTTGATGTTAAATCAAATGTCTCGTTGGATGGTCGGTATATCAACGATAACTCAGAACTAGCAGTTCTTTCTAACATAATATCTAGGGGACTCCCAACAAAAGCACCTATTGATATTGAGAACTTCTTTTCAGACATTTTTCATATCTCTAATAAGCCTCCAAAGGATAGTGTCCTTGACTATCATTCAACACACTCAATAACAGCGGATGCCATCTTTGAAGCATTACACGTTATTGATCCACGGTTTGATGTGGAATATTATAATGGAGATATGCTTGAAAGCTCTTTTGAAAGGCAGTTTGTCTGCAATTATCTTAAAGGAAGTCAAGGTGAGTATTTATGCCAAGTCTTCGAGCCACAGCGTTCTTTGTCTTCCATAGTTACAATTCCAGACAGAACTTTTAGTAGAGACCAAAGAGTTGATTTCGCTTTAGAGATACCTTATGGCGAAGGAAGGACAGGCTTTATCGTAGAATTAGACGGTCATCCTTATCATTCAAACATATTCCAACGACTAAGAGATGAGCAAAGAGACAAATCTTCATTGATGAGTGGGTGGGACACGTATCGCATAGAGCATCTAACTGACAATTCATTCATAAATGGATGGGAAAAGGAAACTATAGTCAACCAGTTCCTATCAACTCTAAAGAACAACTATACAAAGACTATATCAGGTGAATGGAGTAAAACGTTAGAAGTTGTCCTCTCTCCGTTGGCGATAGCCCGTGTTGAATTATTATTGTTGGAGGCAATGATGTCTGGGCACCTTAAAATGGATGCAGAATCATGGAACATACTTGTTGTGGAAAGGGATGTTCCATGCGCCGCCATTGCTGTAGATGATTTGAAAACAAAACTTCAGAAGATATATGATCTGTCTGGGAAGCAAGTTCATCTTCCCACGACAAGTTTAAAGATTGTTTCTACTAAGGAATTCAAGGACTCAGACTTACATTTGAGTCTTAAGCCATCAATAGAAGTCCCCAAGGATAGGTTTGACTTATGTATAGACATCGCGATTTTGCTAAAGGACGGTATTGACGCCTTACCTTTGCCTATAGATGCAGATGTTGTATATATTACTCGTACCTCTCACTACAAGAAAAAAGACCGTTCCGTATGTACTGCTGAAAATATACAATACCCTGCACTTGTCAAAAAAGACACTTCTGGACTATTTGTTAGTATAACGGATAGAGAAGAAACGTTGACTTATTTCTTGCAAGAAATATTCCGCAAGCCCAATTTCAGGCAAGGCCAATTGCCAATTCTTAGCCATGCATTAGCCGATAAGACAACTATCGGACTATTACCAACAGGCGGGGGTAAGTCTTTGACATATCAACTGTCGTGTATGCTACAGCCAGGAGTATCAATTATTGTTGATCCATTGGTTTCTTTGATGGTTGATCAAGTTCGAGGAATGCGGGATGTAAGGATTGATGCTTGCGATTGCGTCAATAGCACTATGTCTGGTGCTGCAAAAACTCATAAACTTAATCTCCTCCAAAAAGGGGCTGTTCAGTTTATGCTTCTCTCCCCTGAACGCTTTATGATGGAGAATTTCCGCGAAAGCCTCATTACAATGACAGAAAAGAATCATGTCCATTTCGCCTATGGCGTAATTGACGAGGTTCATTGCGTTTCAGAATGGGGACATGATTTCCGCACATCATATTTGCACCTTGGCCGCAATATGATAAACTTTATGCGCACAAAGTCAGAACGGCCACTTGCTATAATGGGGCTTACAGCAACAGCTTCTTTTGATGTTTTGGCTGATGTGGAACGTGAACTTACACTTGGAGGAAACTTAGCCATTGACAGTGATGCCATCGTTCGTCCTGAGAATGATGAAAGAAAGGAATTGACTTATCGCATAATTGAAGTACATTCTGATTATGATAAGTTACGAGACTCCAATGACCCAAATGTGTTAAATGCCAACATTGATAGAGAACTTCAGAATATAGTAGCAGATACGAAAAAGAAGAAACTGGTAGAACTTATAGGAAATGTACCGCAAGATATAGAAACAATTAACGAAGCATCAATAGACTCGCCATGTAGGATTGCGGATTTTTCAACGGAGACATTCTTTTTACCATCATCCGAAAAGAAATATGACAATGCAGGAATCGTTTTTTGCCCACATGCTCATGGTTCCTTGGGAGTCGTTAGTAGTCGTCATGGCAATCATCCTGGTATATCTTCTTCATTACTTTCCGAGGCTAAGTATTTAAAAATAGGAACTTTTATCGGAGGCGATAAGCCGTCTGGTGACATGAGACTATTCAACGATAACGAACAGAATCTCATGGTTGCTACCAAAGCATTTGGGATGGGCATAGACAAGCCCAACATCCGCTTTACCGTTAATTTCAACCATCCGTCATCAATTGAAAGTTTTGTTCAAGAAGCTGGTCGTGGAGGGCGTGATCGGAAAAATGCTATAGCATATATATTGTTTGATCCTACAGAATATGTACACCTAACAGCAGACAAGATAAATGATATTCGCTATGTCATGGGGAAAGAAAAAGATCCTACTTGGCTAGAACATTATCTTAATAAATTCATACTATTTGACGATTTCTTGAATGTTTGCATTCAGAATAATTGTTCGGAAGAAGACAGTCGCTCTATTATCAACATCTTACGTGATAGAGATTTCATAGAGAATATCGACAAGAATATCGACATGTGGTTCCACAACAATTCTTTCAGAGGTTTGTACAAGGAAAAGGTTATCCTCTGGGAGATGACCGACAGACTTATGAATGTCAAGCCTAATCACCTCAGAGCCATTCAAGCACGATTAAGAGACGAATTAGGTAATGAGGATCTTTTGCTGAGAGTTAATGTAGCAACGAACTCTATTACAATAGTATCTGAGGAAGAAAACGAAAAGCAATACGGTTACATCTATCTCAGTGACCTTCAGGCTAATTATCGATATACAAATTTCACATATAATGTATGTAAGGTCATTTCTGAGGCACTAATCAGTATATTATCAGAATATGAAGATCACTCAGCAAGATCTCTTCTTCGTCCTATAGATGGTGAAGATAATATAATGGAGGGCATATATGCTGCGATGTCGAAAGCAGATAAAGATGGCTACGTGTTTGTAACTGTTTCTTGGGAGAACAACTTCCAGCAAGATGCCGATGGATTCGAGCGTTCGATAAAAGCTGAGATAGAGAGAATCGCAGTTCAGAAGCAATGGAAGAATATAGATGAGGATCATTATGGGAAATTAAAACTGAACAAGGTGGGTGATTTTGATTCGTTAATTGCCCAGATTGCTAAATGCTCAGATGATTCAAGTTGGCTTAGGTGTCATGGAGACGAGGCTACATACAAATCACTTAAGAGGATATTCTGTCAAAAGAGAGACAAAGCAGACACAGACAAAGCGATATACAGACTGTGCTGTATTGGTTTGGTTGAGGATGTAACGATAGATTATCTTTCGGAAACATACGAGTTGAAGATTCATAAGCAGACTGATGATGAGTTCAAGGCTCACATGTTTGATTTCTTTAGGAAATACTATTCTTCTGAACAGGCACAAAAGAGGGTTGATGAGATAAATTCTCAGGACGGTCGTAACTACTTGGACAAATGTTTAGGTTATCTAACAAAATTCGTCTATCAGAATCTGGAAAAGAAGCGTTATCGTGCCATAGAGGATATGCGAATAGCATGCAAAGATAGTGTTTTAAAACGAGCAGAGTCAGGGAATGACAATTGGCTTAAAGAGTTTATCCACCTATATTTCAACTCAAAATACGCCAGAGAAGGATACACGGTGGAAGACAAGCCTTATTCCCTTACCTATGACACAGATGATCAGGGAAGAGATGACTTTGATATAGTGAAGAAGTATATCGACATCATGAATAAGGACTCATCAGGCAGTGAGGTTGACAATGTAAAGCACTTATACGGTGCAACACTCCTGTCTTTACGTGCACACCCTGACAATGCAGCACTTCAATTACTTTTCACTTATTGCGTGACCTTCTTAGGAGTCGGAACTAACGACACATTAAGGTCAGATGCCATTAAAAACTTTCATGAAGGTTTTATGTCACTTTCAAAGAAGGACGGAATGGATGTGTGGGATTGTATTGACGAATATACAGCCATGATAAAGCCTAAAGTACATGATCAACAATTGGAGGAGAGCATTGTAAATCAAGGTAAGGACAGTATACTTCTATTCATTCATGAGGAGAAATTAAATGAGATAGCAAATAAATATTTAAATTAAAGGATATGCCATACGATATTAATTCAGCATTAGAGAGACTGGAGCAGAACCTAAAGGATCTTGACTCAGCGAAGAAACAGGTAGAGGCTACCGTGAATGCCAGCGACAAGCTACAACAGGTCGTTTCTGGCTATGTTAACACTCTTGTTTCCGTTCAAGAGGGACTGAAACAATGGGAGAAGGAACTTCAAGGTATTCAAGTTGGTAACGATACAGCATTCAAAAATGCCATTGAGCAAATGAGGGCAACATGCTCAGAGGTAGTTGATTTGTTTAAATCCAAACTTGACGAAACCAAGGATGGATTTGAAGCCGATACGAATAGTTTTTTAGTTAAGTTAGAAAGAGAGAACGGAAAGTTGTCTGAACAGGTTAATGCATTGAAGATCCTTGGTTCTTCTTTTGATAATGCCATCAAAGATGTAAACAACGTTAAGGCTTTATTGGAAACCCTATCAATTGACTTAAAAGAATCACAGAGGTCACAGGATGAAGTTCTTGACGTGATAAAGGAGGATGTTGGTAGAATCTCGAATACAACATCAAACACAATAAAGGGCTATGTTGACGAGCAGACACGCAAAATAGAAACTCTTCATTCAGGGAAAGATACAAAACTCCAGGAACTTGCAAATGCCATATCCTCAGTAAAACAGGTTTGCGATGATATAAAGGAGAAATCAAATACTATTGAAAACTGCTGTCAAGATATTAGATCTAACTCTGACAGCCTTCTTAGGGAAGCCTTAGCCACTAAAGAATTGAATCATACCATTATTCAAAAAATAGAAAATAGCATAAGCTCAAATGCTACGAAGGCAGAAGAATTACAGCAAACCATAAAGGCATCTGTCGATGACATTGTTCACCAATCAAACATTAACAAATGGATAATCATAGCAGGTATTATAATACTGTCGGCATTGCAATTCATTGCAAAATAAACACAAAATAAGTTTTCACAAGCCTTGTGGGATGCTTACCTATTACAAAATAGACGATTTTTGATTATCTTTGCAACATATAAATGTCAGATGCGTATGAAGAATTATTTGATAAGCGAGGCAATAGGTGATATAGCGGGGAGTGCTTATGAAGGCAAGTCTCGCCGTATAAAAGACTATGACAAGGTGAAAATGTTCAGTTCCAGAGCCCACTTCACAGATGACACAGTACTTACGTTTGCATGTGCAGAAGCATTCATTGACAAACTTGATATGACAATGAATCTATGGAAATGCGCAAACGAACATCGCCATGCAGGTTTTGGCAGCAAGTTCAAGTTGTGGATGACCAGTCATAATCCTAAACCGTACCGCAGTCTTGGTAATGGTTCTGCCATGCGTTGCTCATCGGCAGGATGGTTGGCACAAACTGAAGAAGAGTGCATTCGTATGGCACATGAAACGGCAGCTCCTACGCATAATCATCCAGAAGGCTTCAAAGGTGCAGAAGCAACTGCCCTTGCTATCTTTCATCTGAAGAATGGTAAAGACAAGGAGTTCGTTCGCGAGCAAATCCTTGATAGATACTATCCGGACTGGTCAAATAAGAAGTATGCAGATTTCCATGACTCGTATGCATTCAACTCCACTTGTGCAGGTACTGTAGGCCCTGCTATCATCTGTTTCATAGAATCCAAAGATTATGTTGATTGTATCAAACTCGCCATTTCCCTTGGGGGCGATGCCGACACCCTCGCTGCTATTGCAGGTCCAATGGCCTATGCCTTTTATAAAAAGATGCCAGATGCCCTTGTTTACCAAGCGTTGAA
>CACYKX010000176.1 GCA_902775075.1 uncultured Prevotellaceae bacterium
GATATGCACCCAGCCAATGTGTTTATAGACACAATTACGGAAAGTCCCATTTGTATTGACTGCATCGTAAAATTTTCGAAATAGTTATACCGCAGCCATGCTACACGGAAAAGAGCAGGAGGAGTAAAACTCTCTCCAGCTATAGGCTCAAGGCAGAAACCAAAAGATTTCCGCCTTTTTCTTTTGTCTCGGACATCTTTTGTCCGTCTGTACGTGTAACTTTGCCCTCGAAAACAAAACAATAGGAGGCAAAAGTTATGAATCAAGACAAAGACCTGACGTTTCTTGCATCGTGCGACAATGAAGACCTGCGTACCTTGTGCGACATTCTCACCTATAATAATAAAGGTGAGCTGAGAATGAGTGAACAGTTGACAAACTCTGATGCTTATATCAAGTATTATCCCAACCAGATGACTCTGATGGCAAATGAGATTGCAGATGAATTACGCAAGTTCGGTAGTAATACCGTCAAGACCATTTTCCGCAAGGGAGAACCTGACAGCTATGAGACAATCGTTCGGCGTGTCTGCAATAGGATGAAGGTGAATGTTGGTGATGGTGACGATACACAGTCAATGGAACGCGAGTTGTTGACTGCCATCTGTGAACAGACTACCGCAAGGCTTTCGGATAACGAATTGAGAACGCTGGCTGACAAAGCAGGTGTTGAGCACAAGAGCCTGAACCACCAAATGCTGGTTTCGGTCATGATATTTGCCATCCGCAGAAACACCTTTCTGTTGACGGAGATGATTTACTATGTCACCGCCCGTATTGCAAACATGCTATTAGGACGTTGGATTACTATGATGGGCATGAGTACTGTAGGCCGCTATTTGAGTATTGTGGCTGGTCCTGTGGGATGGGCTGCATTAGCCGGATGGACTATCAGCGATATTGCATCGCCTGCATATCGAGTGATGATTCCAGCTGTTATCATGGTAGCCTCCATGCGCTATCGTCAAACAGCTTTGTTGACTCAAAAACTTTAGCATTATGAACGCCTGTGACATTATGCATCCCGATGATGCGAAGGCACTTCGGATGCTCAAAAAGCTGAAAGGCTTCGACGAACTGATTCGCGCTTCCATGGAATATGGCTACGAGCAGGTTTTCCGTGGTGAGAACATGGGTTTTATGGTAAAGGTCACCAGGCAGAACTTCCCCGACCTCTACAATACTTTCAAAGGTGTCGTGAGGATTGTTGGAATCCGCGAGCCAGAGCTCTGCATATATAACGATCCGGTAATGAATGCCTACACTTATGGCGAGACCAATACCTTTGTTGCTGTCAGTCATTCGCTCGTTGAGAAGATGACGATGGACGAGGTGCGATGCGTCTTAGCTCATGAGTGTGGACACATCCTCTGCCAGCATACTTTGTATAACACGCTGCTTCGGACCATCGAGGAGTTGGGCACTCTGCTGCAGGTTATTTCCCGTGCAGCCTTGGGGCCAATACTGATTGCTATGCAGTATTGGAGTCGTAAGAGCGAACTCTCAGCCGACCGATGTGCCGCAGCTGTTGTTGGCGAACGAACTTTCCAGACAGCCATGCTTAAGCTTACTTGTGGATTGACCGAGATACAAGGTAGCCCCTACCAGTTAGTTGACCAAGCCCGTGAGTATCATCGTTTCGAGAACGATTCCTGGTGGAACCGCATCCAGCAGAACTGCCGCATAGCCTTCAACAGCCATCCTCAGATGTGCGAACGAGCCTGGGAGATAGACCGTTGGAAGCATTCCTATCAATATCGTAAACTATATGTCGGACAATAAAAACATAGAATCAATGAACAACTACAAGCTTTTCAAGAGACTGCGTGACATCACCGTCGACTTATCGGTACTAATTCTTGCGCATCATTTCTGCAACGACTATTATACCTCCAATGGACAACACTTTTGGAGTCTTTTCGCTGCAGTAGCGCTCATATTACTGACCATTCCTTTCCTGTTGACGAACCTGATTGCACTTTTGCTGCCAATACTGAACAGGAGCAGAAAACTCGTAACATTGTTGGTTGAAGACGAAGATTGTTGAAAAAAAGTCCGTGCCCTATGATTACATTTCAGAAAATTGTTGTATCTTTGCAGCGTGCTTTTGCTAAGCAGAGGCATCAACATTGCTGGAAACAAAAGACATTGGAAGTCTATTGGGTATCTGAAACCGCCAAAAATCAAAGCCCCACAAGCAGACCGACAGTGTCCGTGATTATAGGCACGGACTACTGTTGCTGGAGGGGCAAAGGCGCTTGGCGGTGCCAAGATACCACGGTGACAGAAAGACCGTGCTTATTTTTAATTTACTACTAAAATATACAATTATGGCAAAGAATTTGAATTTCAAATCATTAGACTCATTGAAGTCTGTTGAAAACGTGATTAATGAAGCATCTGCTGCTCTTAAGGACAAAAGTCGTACTATTGCCAAGAGTGCTATTCCAGAGGCATTAGCGGGTGCTGTAGGATTAGGTGCGGGGGGAGCTGTAGGATTCGCTGCACTTTATTTTGGAGGATCAGTCGTTGGATTGAGTGCTGCAGGTATCACTTCTGGATTAGCCGCAGCAGGAGCTTTAGTTGGAGGTGGTATGGCAGCTGGTGTTGCTGTACTTGCAGCACCTGCTGTCGCACTTGGTGGTGCAGGATATATAATTGCGCGCAACCGAAAAGAAAAGAAATTGAAGCAAGAAAAGGAGCGCCTTTATAACTTGGCTCTGCAAAAGCAACAGGCCATCATCAACGAATTAAATCATACGGCCAGCGATGCTAATGAGCGTATAGAATACCTTACAGGATTAAACGTATTGTTACGCCAGGCTATCAAAGAACTGAAAGAAGATTTGGGCAAGTAAGATGTCAAAAGATTACGACTACACTCCAGAAGAACAGCAGCGAAACCGAGTTCTGAAATATCAGTTCCAACAACTGAAAGACATTCATTTTAATATGTCTGATGCAGAAGATTGTATTTCAGAATCGGAGGAACTGCTGTCCTCTCTTGGATACGAAAAAGAGATAGCCAAGCAAAAACAAAAAGCCAAAGAAAAAGCAGGGCATCGTACGCGCCATGTTAAGGTGATGCCGGAATGGGAAGAATTGTGTAAAGAGGCAAATGCACAAACACCAGAAAAAGTTTCTTTGACTGACTTTTTTACTGAAGAGGAACTTTCTGTCAACAGGAAGTATATTGAGAAACTTAACGATGACTATAATGCAATTCACCGCTTAGACAAAACGGATTGGACTATCTGTGTTGTAGCAGGAATTGTTTCAGCAGCAGTGGATATTCTCTTCGTAGGAATACCAGAGCGATCTAAAACTGGTACAAAAGCAGGAGCTCTCTCCAATTATATTCGTAGCTATTTCGAAAAGAAATTCCCTCCTGAAGAGATGGAAATGTTGGGGGGCAAGCACTTTGTCAAAACTCCCTATGACGCTCAAGATAACAGAAATACAACTGTCTATGTAGATGGACTATCTACTTATTACCATCGGTTGTTATCATTAGGTCACGATCCTATTTTGGGTTTTATTGTTGGGGTGATGGACATAATGAGAGGTACAATGACAACAATTGACAAAAAAGGAAAAATTGTATCTCAAGTTATGGATGTATATACCGATAGAAAAGAAACAAATCTTTTTGAAGCACTCACCAAACATCTTCTTCATTTGAAATCAGACCTAACGACTTCAATGGGACTTCCTGTACCATTGATGGGGCTTTTTAATTTATTGCAATTCGGCAGTATTGGCGAGGAGAAACAAACAATAGCAGAAATAGTTCAAGGCATGTACTATGAAGGGTATGATTTCATCCACTTCTGTTCAATGTCTATCCCTGTAATGCTGACAGAAATAATAGTTCGTCTTTGTTGGTGCATTAAAAGAATAAAAGAAGGGTATACGCTAAAGGAGTCTCTTCCTTATTCTACCAATAGAGAAACTAAACCAAAATTAGCAACTATGTTGTTTATTGCTCATTCTGCCGCTACCGCAATCAATGCCGGAAAGGTGGCATTTACCGAAAACCCTATGGCCATCAACTATCCTCAGTGGCTAGCCTTTGGCAAATATGCTTTCTCGCAATTGCAATGGAGTCTTATACAGAAGCCCCAATTGAGAGACAGATATGTAATGCAAATAATTGAGGAAGAAAGAACGGGAATTCTTGAAGAAATCAACAAGAACTATGATGAATTCATATGCGGCTAAAAATAACATCAAATACTACAATGGAAAAACACGAATAATAATATTCCTATGCGTAAATCATCATTAGAACAACAAATCAACGAAATGTCTGACTTGGAAGAGTTGGAGAGGATTGCCTTTCGATATGCACAAGGTGGGAACAAGGCCTATGCGTTGCTGGCGTGGTTGCGGGCAGAGGAACTGGGTTGCACGAAGTATCGGAAGAATATCACAGCTCAATTGTTCTCTCCTGAACTTCATGGTGACGAGCGAAAGAGGGTTACAGCGATGGTGAAGCAATGGGTGAAAGAGGATGACAAGGATGTAAAAGAAACGATAGAACTAATGAAGGCTATTCATGGTTGGAAGGAACCTGAATAGCGAAAATGAATTTCTGACTCAATTATTTGTTTGTTTCAAAAATAATCACTACCTTTGCCGATGATAGATAATATGTTTTTGATATGAAGACACAAGATATAGCTACTAAGAAAATGGACAATATGAACTACCAGTTCATTGGTAAGGACTTTGGACTTCCAAAAACCATAGAAGAAGTGAACATAGAATTGGAGGCTGCCGAAAAGGATCTTGAGACTCCTTCTGCATGGTCTTCACTTGGTAGTTTCGTATCAGAATTCAGACAGGAGCACGAGACATGGCTCAGGTAGTAATCAGAAATAGGGCACGGAAACGCCTTGAGACAATATTGGAATGTGCCTACATAGAGTATGGTCGAACAACGCTTGAAAGGTTTTTGAAGGGAATTGAGCATATTAATCAAAGGCTCTCAACTCAGCCGAAATCATATCCTATAGAACCGCTACTTGGTCATAAGAAAAAGGAATATCGTGGGTGCATACTGAAAAAGAATTTCAAACTAATTTACTACTATCAGGAATCCACCGATACGGTTTATATTTCAACTATTTGGGATATGAGGATGTCTCCAGAAAAGTTATTGCGCGATTTTTAAATATGTCAAAACTTAAGAAATGCCTATATCTGATTAATCTTCTGGAGCGCAAAGGTGGCTTGACGCTGAAGGAGATAAACGACTACTACCAATACTCGTCGCTCTGTGAAGGTGATGAGATTCAAGCCCGTACTTTTACCCGGTATAAGGACTATATCGCAGAGACGTTTCCCTGCTATATAGAATACAATCCGAGGACGGGAAAATATGAGCTGCATCGCCATCAGGCCCTTTATGGCGAGGATGACTCGCTGTATGACTATCTGTTGTCGGCTTATCATATCGAGGGTTTGACTGAACTGGCCCTGAAGCATCGTGACAAGATTATATTGACAGAAGCACCAACAGGTGTGGAAAACGTACAGATTATTCTGGAAGCAATTGACAAGAAGAAGGGTATAGAGTGTGACTACTATTCTTATAATAAGAAATCCGTTAAACAGCAGATATTAATACCTTATTTCCTACGTACTTGGGAGAATCGTTGGTATCTGGTGGCTGAACCTGACAATCATCATCATGGTCAATCTGTTTTTGCCTTAGAGAGAATGGACAATATTCGTCTAACAGAAGAAAAGATGCTTCCCTCCAAGAAGGTAACTGCAGAGGAGTATTTTGACGGCAGTTTTGGCGTGAATCATTCAGATGATCAGAAACCAGAGAAAATCCTAATTAAGGTATATAGTACACAAGCAGAATATGTAAGAGCTCTACCTATTCATGAGTCTCAGAAAGAAGTTGAGACGACAGACGAATGGAGTATCTTTGAATATAGGTTGATTCCTTGCTTTAATTTTTATCAGCAGTTGCTTTGGCACAGGGAAAGGCTGGAGGTGTTGGAGCCTCTTCATGTCAGGGATAAAATGAAGAAAACGATAGAGGAGATGTTAGAACATTACAGTACACATCGAATGCCTTAATGAAAGTGTCTCGTAAACCGCCGGGACAGTACTGTTCATATAAACGACAAACTGAATCATCAACACCTCGGAGAATCATGACGGTTCGCCCGAGGCGTTTTTGTTTTCTTTTGGCACAATAATTATAAACAATAGAGTTTTTGCCTATCTCCCTCATTTTGGGGGCAAGAATCTTCTGGAACGCCGATAGATAAAGGGACTGAAGGCATGAGGGGGATGCACCAAATACCCCTCATGTGTGTCACATTACCCTCTCACTGGGATTCAGCGCCAGTTCTGACAAATAGTCATCCCAAACCTTTTCATTGCAGGAACTTACTACACTGTAACTCATATTGCATAATCAGATAAAAAAATGAATATGCAAAGGTAAGCACTTTCAGAAAAGCCTGCAAGGCG
>CACYKX010000177.1:0-1064 GCA_902775075.1 uncultured Prevotellaceae bacterium
GTAAAAGAGTAAAAAGGTAATTCATCCTAAACGAATCCTAAAGGCATCCTAAAGGAATCTCGAATGTGGAGTTAGTCGCATTTCGTGCGATGTTGAGTTATACAATTATGAGTTTTTTTGCATTACTTTGCTGTAACAAGAGTTGGCTCAATAATTTATTTGTACCTATAAAAAATGCTTTTTCTGCATTTTTGGGGTACTTCTTCACCAACTCTTTCTCTTTTACCGTATCATTTACAATTTATCATATATCCATCTTAATTTCTTCCTCAAATTTCCATTGGTATTTCTTCATATCCACACATCCATTACTCTTAAACTGGACGCCTTCGGCTTCGAGAAACTTGCGCTGTTCGAGCCATCCAGGAGCTGGTCGTCCTTGAGCATTCACCACACGATGACATGGCAAGTTGAGATGACCGGAGCCATGAAGTACGTGCCCTACCTGTCGGGCGTAGTCGGGATAACCTGCCAACAGGGCTATCTGACCGTATGTCATCACGCGACCTGAGGGTATCGCTGCCACAATGTCGTAAACGGACTGACGGAACTCTTCTAAGTTGATCCTACTCATGATGGTTTGTTTTGCTGACAAAGATACAAAAATATCATGAATAGGATAGTTGTTAATGGACTTCTTGTTTCTCAAAGATTATTCGTACCTTTGCAGCAAAGACGAATATGTATGATTAAATATGTTGTTTTAGATTTCGGGGGTGTCCTCGTAGATTATAATTTCAAGAATTTCTTCGCTCATCTTCTGGGTAGTGAGGAGAAGGCTACTTGGTTTCTCAACAATGTGTTCACTGAGGAGATGAACAATAAACTGGATATGCAGTTGAAACTGTTCGGTGAATATATCGAGGAGTGGAAGGCAAGATGGCCTGAATATGCTCATGAGCTGGATTACTTTGACTTGCATTATACGGACATCTTCACGGGCGAGGTCGCAGGGATGAAGGTGTTGATGGAGAAACTGAAAGCACAGGGATATCAACTGCTGGGCCTCTCCAACTGGTCGTCGAAGGTGAATGATGTGATGAAGAAGTTTCCTGATTGTTTCC
>CACYKX010000177.1:1092-7524 GCA_902775075.1 uncultured Prevotellaceae bacterium
GAATGTGTCTTCATTGATGACAAACCGAAGAATATCGAGGGAGCCAAAAATATTGGTATGAAAGGTATCGTCTTCAAGGATGCTCAACAACTGGAAAGAGATCTCATGTCGATTTTGCAATAATTTTACATTCATGATTTGGGGATAGCAGAATAAATTTGTATTTTTGCTACGAATTTATTATAATCTAACAAAACATGAAAAAACTCATTTTATCAACGATCATGGGAGTGGCCTCTACCCTATCTATGCAGGCCCAATGCGAAATCAATTATTCACGTATCGTAGAAGATGGCGGAACAGGTGCCTATAAGGTTGTCATGGAAGAAGTGAAGGGCTTTGATGCTCATACTGTCTTCGTACCACAAGATCTCTCTAAGTTTAATGCCAAGAATTCTCTGCCAGTCCTTGTGTGGGGAAATGGCGCTTGTACCAACTCTCCATGGGAACATTACCGGTTCCTCAACGATATTGCCTCTCAAGGATATCTCGTCATCGCTACTGGATTTATTCCTAAGGACGACACACCTTATGAGGGCGAGATGTCGACACCAGACCAGCAAATGCAGTCTATCGACTGGGCTATCAAACAAAACGAGGATAAGAAGAGTCCTTTGTATCATAAGATCAACACAAAGGCAATCTGTGCTTCAGGTATGTCGTGTGGTGGCCTACAGACTCTGTTCAACTGCGGTGATCCTCGCATCTCATGCTATATGATCTGCAACAGTGGTTTGTTCATCGACCCTTCTATTGCCATGCCTAACATGCCGATGCCGGGCAAGGAACAACTGAAGAAGGTACACGGACCTATCATCTATATCTTAGGTGGCGAAACTGATATTGCCTACAAGAATGGTATGGACGACTTCCATCGCATTCAGCATCAACCTGCCGTAGCCGTAAACTATCCTGTGGGACATGGTGGTACTTACCGTGAGGCTCATGGTGGAGAGTTCCGTTTCCCTGCCATCGCTTGGCTTAACTGGCAACTGAAAGGTGATAAGCAGGCTGCCAAGATGTTCACCGGTGCTAAACCTGAGATATTGAAGCGAGAGAAATGGACGATAGAGAAGAATCAACTCTTGAAGTAATTTTTCTGAAATATAAGAAGTGCCGGCAACAGAAGATACCGGCACATAAAAGAATCGAGTTGAATCCTTACGGACTCAACTCGATTTTTGTATTAAAATATATGACAACGACTTATTTCTTCTGAGTTGCGGTCATGATGATCTCTGCATGATTGCCACCGGCGAGGATCACATTCTTGAGGAATGCTGATATTGCCTTAGCATCTGTAGCACTTACGGTCTTCTTGTAATCGGTATGCATGTCGATGCCACGCTCCACGAAAGTGCGGAGGACACCTAACCAATAGCCATTAGTCTTGGCATCTACATCAGCTTGCTTCAGGAGAATCTGCTGAGCCTTAACCAAGTCGGCAGCATCAGGATTAGCGATAGTCTCGTCCATACCTGTGAAGAAGCATGGTACGGCCTCTTTCTGCTTATCCGGATTGAGTTGAGCACTACCGGTAATAGTATATACGGCCTTGTTGGCATTAGGATCTACATCATAATCACTAGAAGCACCTGCATGATAAGCTGCACTCAGGTTCTCACGGATGCTACGATTGTATTTCATCTCGAGCAGACGACCTGCAATATCTACGACTACATTGTTCTGCAGGGTATAATCTACCTTGTTAGAACGCCACTCTTCGGTAGCCTGGCTCTGTGGATTAGCCATCTCCTTGGTGAAATTATTCTTCAGCTCACCCTTATAGGTCTGGAACTCTTTCACAGCAAACTTACTCTTAGAAGTAGGCAGCGATGCGATATATTGCTCGATGAATGGTTTGATAACAGCCTCATCAAAGTTTCCGACGAAATAGAAGGTGAAGTCCTTGGCATTATTGAAGAATGCCTTGTAAGCCTTCATGATAAAATCGTAGTCGAGTTTCTTCACATCCTCGCTCTTTGGAGTACGGAAGAACTTATTGCCCTTATAGATTGTACTGTTGACAGAATCCTGATATACCATATCTGGGTTCTCGCTCTGATTGGCCAGATAAGTTACATAGGTATTCTTCAGATTCTCGAAACTCTTCTCGTCCTTGCTGACAGCATTAAACTTCTGATAGATGAGTTGGAAGAGGGTCTCCAGATCCTTTGGAGTAGAAGCACCAGAAAGGCCGTGGTTATAGTTATTCATGAAGATATTAGCAGAAGCCTGCTTACCGGCAAGAGCCTTGTCGAGTTCGGTATTAGAGAAATTACCAAGTCCACTGGCTCTTAAGGCCATCGAAGCAAAGGTTAAGTTGGCAGCATCTTTCTCCGGATAATTTACAGCACCACCCTTAGCGACTGCCATGAAGCGAACTTCGTCATCCTTGAAGTCGGTCTTCTTCAGAATTACTTTTGCACCATTAGAAAGAACGTATTGCTTATATCCCAACTTCTGGTTCTCTGAGGTCTTCACAATCTTACCGGCCTTTGGCATCTGTGCCACCAAAGGTTCCTGCTTTACGTTGTCCACATAAGCTTCTACCTTAGCATCGCGAACCTTAGCGACAACATCGGCAAGATCTTTCTCTGTAGGATAAGTCTTACCATCTTTCTCCTGGAGCATAGCGAAGGTCACGAGATTAGTATCACTCTCTGAGATATATCTCTTAGCATATTCGTTGACAGCCTCAACAGGAATGTTTGGCACTATCATGTTCATCAACTTATACTCATCCTCTACAGAAGGGATTGGTTCGTTGGCGATGAAGTTGGCAACATACTGACTGGTGAACTGTTCGTTCTTCATCTTGTCACGATTGGTATAAGCCTTCTCCAAAGAACTTAGATAGTCGGCCTTGGCACGGGCATATTCTGTAGCTGTGAAGCCATAGTCGTGCAGACGTTTCAGTTCGAGCAATGCTGCCTCAAGGGCTTCCTTGGTAAGACCCGACTTAGCAACTGTCTGCAACTGGAAAGCGCCTTTGGTACGAGATATCAGGAAATCACCCTCACCGGCACTTGCCTGAAGGAATGGACAATTTGGCTCGTTTGCCTTTTCTGCAAAGCGGGCATTGATCATACTGCTAAGAACATCCTTGATATAGTCCTCTATGAGATAGTCGACAGTACCCTTCAATGAGTCTGGACGAACTTCGTTCTTCATCATGGTAAGGATAACATCAAACTGCATCTCCTTATCCTTATCTACTACATAGATAGGTTTGTCATTGTCCGGTACCATCACAGGGATTACCTTAGCTGCATTGGCTGGCACCTTGATACCACCAAAGAGTTCCTTGATCTTGGCTTCTATCTTATTCACATCGACATCACCTACGACAATGATAGCTTGGTTGTCCGGACGATACCATTTACGATAATAGGCGCGAAGGGTCTCCGGATTGCAACCGTCAATGATACTCATCAGTCCGATTGGCATACGATAGCCGTATTTGTTACCGGCATAGAGTGCTGGGAGTGAGCGCTCAAGCATGCGCTGCTGTCCTACCATGCGCATACGATACTCGTTATGTACCACATCACGCTCATCATCAATAGCCTTCTTGGTGAGGGAGATACCATTAGACCAGTCTTTCAATATCAGCATACAAGAATCTACTGCTGTCGGACGAACGGTAGGTACATCGGTAAAGTAATAGACGGTCTGGTCGATGCTGGTATATGCATTCAGATTACGACCATACTCTACACCGATACTCTGCAGATACTCCTGCAGATCATTATCCTTGAAATGGTCGGTACCATTAAAGGCAAGATGCTCCAAAAGATGGGCAAGACCACGCTGGTCATCATTCTCATTGATAGAGCCTACTTTCTGAGCGATGTAGAAACTAGCGACATGTTCAGGATAAGCATTGTGACGAATGTAATAGGTAAGTCCATTATCCAATCGACCGATCTTCACATTCTTGTCAACAGGAATCAATGGCATCTGCTGTGCCATCAGATTGCCTGCGCCGAGCAATACTACGGCGGCAACAAATAAACGTTTTAATCTCATAAATAATAATTTAAATTAGGTATTCTTATTTTTTCTCTCATTACTCACACAGAAATCAGGGCTATGCTATATAGCATCAACCCTGAAAACTTACATAATCAAAAAACGGATGGTTTATCCTTTTATTGTTACCACTTCGTGGTTTTATCTTCGATGTCACCGGAACCGGCAACACTATTATTAACACTCTTACAGGTTCCTCCAAGGCTGATATCGCCAGAACCGGCAACTGAGTTTTGTACAGAACCTACATGATCCATAAACAAATCGAGGTCTCCACTTCCTGCTATGGAGTTCTTCACATTCTCTGCTTTGATACGTTTCATGGTTATACTGCCACTGCCGGCTATAGAGTTTTCTAGATTCTTACAAACAACTGATGGGACGGTGATGTCTCCGGAACCTTCTATTGAGAAGTAAACATTATCACCTTTCATCTGAGATTTGGATACAAAGTCACCACTTCCTGACAAACTTACACTAGATAGATGTGGACCTATTATATAGATTGTACCACTACAGTATTCGTTGCCAATGATCTTCACCCAGCTACCTTTTCTATCAAACTTCGAAGAACGCTCTTTTCTTTTGACGACAATTGTTCCGTTCTCGTTTTCTACTTCAACTTGTTCAATTGATTTCTGACTAGCAACGATCTTCACCTGTGGTTTCTCACCATATGCATACTCTACATCAAAGGCACCATAAGTTCTTAGAGCATTGAAATCAGCGACATCAATTACCTTCGTAACCTTAGGACTCTTATCCGTATCTGCACTACATTCTATACGACATGATGTCAAAGCCAAAACCATTCCTATCATGGCTATAAAATAAAATTTCTTCATCTCTCTATTTATTTAAAGGTTAATCCATTTATTATTGATTACTTGTATACGACCCATGATGCGGTAAGACAGATAATAATTGAAAAGTATTACCACAAAGAAACCGAGGTCGGTAAGTATATTGGTCAATGCACTATCATAGAAGTATACTGTATACCCATATTCACTAAGTTTTTCTACTATCCATACGGCGACAATACTTAAACATGTTGTTACAGCAAAGATAATCGCCGTAGTAACAAGACAAGCATGCTTACGTATCAAGGCACCTCCTACCATATACAGAGAATGACCCCAGAAGTAGAGGATTAAGATAGCTTCCCCTAATGTCATTCTATCGCCTTTAATGACCAGATTACTATTTGAATGCCACAAAGCGTCTATGATATAACTGTTGGAAACTGTTCTGTCGATAGCAGAGTTCAATAGCCATTGACTAACATCGGCTGCCACGATTCCAACTGCAAGAAGAAGTATACTTCCTACCGTCACCATCAGATAGTTGGCGGCAAACTTCTCCAAGGTACTACCTGGAAGCATCATATAACTGATACGCTGTTGCTTGGTCTTCATATTTCCTACAATAGCGCCACCGCTGATGACCAAAAATACCGATCCCATAACAGTAGTAAGCACTGGTACGACATCCCCATCTCCACCTACTCTGCTAAAGAACATCATAAAAAAGAAGAGGGTAAAATAGATACCGAAGAACTTCTTTATCAATGTACCTTTACTATTTATCAACGACCATTCGGCCACATTTCTGAATCTATGTATATTGAAATCTATCATGACGTTCTTATAATTTTAATGTAATTCTTTCACGTGTCAATGCATTGAAGAGCAACTCTAAGTTGAGTTGGGTTTCCTCATCACCACTCTTGCGCTCACTCATCGTTATATAACCTTGCAAGGACGGTTCCTTATAGACAACTCCATCCAGTTCACCTGGCTGGCGATATGAGAAACAGTAATGGTCTGTGATATTCACCGTTGATGTATCGAGAAGGATCTGTCCATTGTCCAAGACGATGATATGGTCGAGCATGGATTCTACATCATGCACCTGATGAGTAGAGATGATAATGGTTTGATCTTCGCGCATATTCTGGGCAATAACCTTACGGAACAAACTCTTTGAAGGGATATCGAGCCCGTTGGTAGGCTCATCCATCAAAAGATAACGGGTTCCTGAGGCAAGGGCTACGCTCATATATACCTTCTTCTTCTGTCCCATAGACAACTCCTTGAGGTTGACGTTGCGACTTATCTCAAAATCCATCAGACACTTATAGAGTACATCTTCGCTGAAATTCGGATAAAACATCTTATGCATAGATACGAGTTGCTTCATCGACACGTTAGGCATCTCATATTCCTCCGGTACGATAAAGATATCGCGAAGAGCCTCCGGATCACGGTTCTTCATATCCTTACCATCTACTATGATATTTCCACCTTTCGTTCTCAACAAACCGGCAATAAGATAAAGTAATGTACTCTTACCCATACCGTTCTTACCCAGTAAGCCATAAATACAATTTTCCTG
>CACYKX010000178.1 GCA_902775075.1 uncultured Prevotellaceae bacterium
TCATGTCCGTGAGACCTCACTGGTTAAGTATACCGACTTTCCACCTTATCCCCGCCTAATTTACTCCTTGCGATTCCGAGTAGTTATAGGGCTTTGACGTTTTTGGCCGCCTCACCCTCGCAAGCAAGCCTTGGTATTAGGTTTCTGTACGTCGGGGCAGATGTTTGCCGCTGACTTCTTTCAGATTCCACCTTGCGATGGACACCCTTGTCTCTCTGGCTGGACAGTTCCCACTACTGGGCCTGTTAGGGACTTACACCCGTTAGCCGATATACATGCCAGTCAAACTAAAAAAAGGATGCCCTATATGAGCATCCTTGTATTATTATTTGATATTGGGATTGACCGCTGAGAGCAGCCGAAGCTTGATGTCAGTCACGTGCTTCTTACCGCGCTGGATCTGCGATTCGGTAATATCGACATTTCCCGCTCCTTCGGAAATAAGTGCATTATAAACAGCCTCAGCCCAATTGAAGCCATTGCTAATATTGTGGCTCGGAAATTTCTCTTGCATGGCAGCATGAAAAGTACGGTAGTTGTGACCTTTATTAGCCAGATTGCTTCTGACCAATGCAGCAAAGATATATGGAAGAATAACGTCTGTGCCCTCCAAGTGTTTCCACTCGGACAAGATCTTTTCAATCTCGACAGTCAAGGCAGAAACGTTTTCAGTAGGCAACATTTCTTCTATAAGAACAACCTTACTTTTTCTTCCTCTACGTCCTTTCACCTCACGCAAGGCATCGTCAATGACTTTTTTGACATCACCTTTCTTCAACTGCTTACAGAACTCTTTCCACTGGCCTTTAGAATATTGTCCTTTGAGGATGCTTGCGCCTATTAGTGCCTCCACACACCGCCTTCCTATAATCTTTTCCCAATAAGGGCTGTCTGCTTTCAAGAATGTGTGAGAGATGAGGTCGGCAGCATGAAGGAAGCCATTGTCGAATACGATCCAATAATAAAGGCTGAGCAGGTAGGGATTCTTGTGAAGCAACCGTTCACGGACGGCATCATTGTTAAGTGTTGAGTCAAGCATTTCTGACAAGCGACCTCTCAGCGGATTCTCCTCAGAATCCATCAGACTTTGCACGTGGTGCTTATTGCCGGGGAAAAAACCGGACACTATTTTTACTATTCCTCTTATTCCATTGAAAGAAAGTATCTCCATGAGGAAGAAAAAGTTGTTCTGGATGAAAGTCATGTCACCATCGTATGATTTCTGGAACAAGGAAAGAAACTCTGCGTATTCTTCCTGATGGTCGTAGTGCCAGCGACGAAGTGCCAGTAGGTTCAGTTCGTCTGTTGTTATATTCTCCGTTTCTCGTTTTTGGCTCTGTCGGCAAAACCTCCTGTACTTCCATATGCCACTCACTACTTCTCTGGCTCCTGGATCCTTAGTCTTTGCTATGGCAGCTTGGAGAAGTTTATCAGCACCCTCATCAAAAAGAATATAGCAGCACAGGCAGTAGGCCGGCACATCATTGTTTTCTACCGCCTTGGAATATAGCTTGTCAAAGTCAAAACCATCTTTAGACAAAATTGTCCCCAAATTGAGACTGACATACTGCAAGGCCCCCGCATTACCATCTCCCATGTCCAATAATATCTGATGATAAGGCTGTGCAAGTTTCTTTTCCAAGCTCTGCTTGAACTCGTAATACACAGCTGCATTGTCATCCTTCCATTCTAAAAGGAGTTTCTCTTCCGCTGCTAAATTGTCCATCGGCATTTCACTCATACGCTTATCTCGAAATTTGGTATATCTCAATCATCTATCACCCAGTGACCGCCTTTAGAGGGTCCTTCATATCTTAATTTACTGAGGTCCTTAATGGCACGCTTGACGGTTGCCAGTCCTTTATTTGTCTTATCTGCTATTTGAGTCCTGGTTATTTGCGGATTATTCTTTATGAGTTTTAGAATTTCTATTTGCAGCAGGGTCAATTTTTGAGGCTCATTTTGAGGCTCATTTTGAGGCTCATTTTGAGGCTCATTTTGGCTGGCTACTATATTCTTATGAACAGGTATAAACACTTCCGTAAAGCTACGAAGGTCATCTGTCAAAAATTCCGCCTTAGGAGATCCATTGTCTTTTAATGCTGATTGAATAGTAGGGATGCCAGTAGAACGCCCTTCTGTCAGATCCAGTTCTTTCAGAAAATCGCCCAATCGACGATTCCGGTAGCGGCGTGAGCGGAACATCTGTCCCTCCTTAATAGCCTCTAACGGGATAGAACGGTCGGGCCCCGGAATGCTGGTAATGGTAATGCCATCCGGTTCTATCGTCACGGTAACGGGCTCATACTGGGTGTAATCCCTGTGATACCATGAATTGGTTACAGCTTCTTCCAAGGCAGGAATTGGGTAGTTGTAGTAGCGAAGACTTTCAGGTCGATCCGGCAGTTTCACCACAAACTCTCGAATTACATTGCTCTTCAGATAAGATAATGTGTTGTTGATAAGTTGCGGGACACTGCCGTGAAGAATCGTCTCACTGAAGTTGTCGGGCTCATTCATTCTGCCATTAGGAAAAATAACTATCTCAGACTGCGAATATGGAAAGAACTTCTCTGGATGCTCCGAAAACATCATAGCAGCGACATTCTTAAGCATACGGT
This sequence comes from uncultured Prevotellaceae bacterium, assembly GCA_902775075.1. The sequence continues at coordinate 2,622 of CACYKX010000178.1, forward strand.
TCTCCGTAGGTCCCGTGTAAAGATCCATCTGATCAAGTGTGGCCTCCAACGGCTGAGAGTATAGAGACTGCAGAAGGCGGCTTTCTGCTTTTGTCAGATAATCGTGCAACAAGACAATGGAGATGTCTTCTATCTTAATGTTGGGATTTGGACGCTCATCATAAGGTGTATGAGTGGCCAGCGACATCAGCTCATCATGCACCTCACCCTTAGCCACAATACTACTGGATCCACTTCGCACATAGTAAGTCATTTTCTTTGTTTTAGACGTGACATTGGCCGGGACAGCATACGGGCGGTTGATGCCTGAAGGTACCCATATGACAAGCACATCAGCATCATCCACTTTCTCAAAGGATGTGCGAGGGAGATAGTAAGGCTGGATCATATTATTGTAGGCTACCATTTCCTTTTGTATCCTATCCTGTTTCTCCACAGGAATTCCGACAACGGGGCGCTTGGCCAGACCATTCTCATCTTGGTCAACTCCCACTAAGATGTAGCCTCCGCCCAGATTGTCGATATCGTTGGCAAAAGCAGAGATGCTGTGATAAATGTCGTCAGGATTCCAACCACGTTTGAACTCGACACGGTTGTCTTCTACCTTGCGCTTACGTAGCAAGTCTTCTATATTGACGGGTAAAGCCATATTTATTTGATATTTTTGGTGTAAAGATAGTTACTTCCTGTCTTACGTCCAACTCTCTGAGTTGTTTTTTTGCATAAAGTTATTATATGGAGTCAGAGATTAAATTGACGCTAACAGTTCCCTGCGTTCCTCTTCGCTCATGCTCTTCAAAATGGAAATCAGTTCCTGTTTGTCGGCATGAGGGTTAGTGCTCTCTGAGGCATCATGAAGCAGATACCAGTTGAACTCCAGCATCTTCTTCAAAGGGTAGGCTCCTATATAATTAGATGTAATATCACCGCTGCTACTGTGTCCCATGCTGTCGCTGATGTATTTGTATGGCACCTTACCAGAGTTGTTCAGGTTGGTGGCAAAACTGTGACGCGCCCAGGTGGAGGAAGGTCTTTGCTCCATCCCCATCAAATCTGAAACAATGGCCATATGCTTTCGGATGTACTTATTATAGCGTTGGATGACCTGAAACTCCTGCTCGGGCGTGATGAACTCTTTCATGATGGGAAACACCCTTGCACCTGGTTTAGGCTCGTTAGCATATTTGTTGAGGATCTTCTGCATCTCCTCTGTGACTGGAAATATCACCTCACTAGCACTTTCATTTCGATCTTTGGTCTTATTGCGATAAAATCTCATTTGCTTTCCATGAGTGGCGAAATACCATTCATCATAAGTCAACCTCAAAGTATCTGCAAGATTCTGACCGTCGCCAAGGTACATGAAAAGGAACAAGCCGAGATCACGGAATATGGCATACTTTCTCTTCGGATAAAACAGTTGTTTCCCATCCTCATCGGCAATATCTTCTTTCTCCCAGAATTTATACAGCGCTCTCATCGCATCAACATCCAAAAACTCATGTTTGCGACTCCCTGACTTATTGTAGTCTGTATCCTTAAACATATCCTTGGTATTGCCAATCACAAAACCTTCTGTTATGCAGATATTAACAATCGTGCGGAACGTACGGAGAGAGATGGCACATGAAGTAGAGCTCAAACCATCTTTCTTCATAAGAGCTATCCATTTCAATAGGAAGTGATGGTTGATGTCTTCGAAAGAAACATTATTCCCCATGTACTTAACAAAGCGCTTATAGATATCTTTCCCAGTGCGGGCAGAACCGACTTTTCCCAATTGTCGCTTCGTATCAATATAGTCCTCCCAAATCTTGTAGATGCTGTTCGGAATCTCTTCCTCCGATTTTCCCTGAAACAAGCTCTTCAATTGATTCAAGCTGAAGCAATTTTTTTCTAATAGTTCCTCAACCATGGCAAGCACCTTGTCCATTCTGTCCTTCAACTTCTTTCTCTCTGCAGCTTTTTTGTTGCGAGCCTGCTTTTCACATTCACACAATGCTGTCCAGTCTTCCGAAGTGTATCTGTCACCAATCCGTAAGTACAGATTCTTGCCATTGAAAGCTACACGTATCGCAACGGGAAATAGACCATCGCTCAACTCCCTTCTGGTGTCAAGTGTCAATGTTCCATAAATCTGGCCGTTCGATGAAATGAACTTGTCAAGGCTATTGTCACCTCTGCTGGAGTATTTTCTATTCCCCGAAGGAGATTGCACCCTTGAATTTAAAGTCTTTGTCCTTGCCATAACCCTACCAGTGTTAGTCTTGTGATATATGAGCGTGAAATTCGCGTGAAATTCAAAATCGAAAACTGATGCAAATTTAAGCAATTTCCTGTAATACTCAAAATAATTAAATCCCTGATATATAGGCTTTTAAAAATTATTAGGAATTTTATAAAATTTCGCTTGAAAAGATTCATAATCCGGAGGTCGTGGGATCGTGGCCCACCCCCGCTACACTGATAATCAAGGAGTTACGAAGTTTTCGTAACTCCTTTTTTCGTGACGCGAAAACTATGCGAACCGAAGGTCACTGTTCGCGTAGCGAGGTAAAGTAAAACCAAGGCGGTTCAGTTCGCTCATGATATTTTGTGGAGTATCACGCCAAAAATAGTCCGATGGCTTGTGCCGCTAAATATCATAGAGTTCCAATTTATTGACAAAGCCTACTCACTTTTATTATCATCATTTACGGAATCTGAATTTTCGCCCTCATCCTCCACCGACAATTTAGCTTCGAGTTCTTCTATAGTAGGCATGGTACCTTCCACCTTTTCTGGATAGAGCTTGCTTAGTTCGTAATCTGAGATGGCAATGGGTTGACTGCTGCTTTCAAGCGCATATTGTGCAAGAGTCTTATTCTTCTCCTTGCAGATAAGCAATCCAATTGTCGGGTTATCCCGACCCTTTTTGCGTAGAAGATGATTACATGCCACTACATAGCCACCTAATTGACCTGCATCCTGAAAGTCAAATTCTCCAATTTTCACCTCAATGACAACATAGCAAGACAGTTTTAGATTATAGAACAGCAAGTCGATGAACTTCTCCTTGTCCTCTATCTGTAGTCTGTACTCCTTGCCGACATAAGCAAAACCGGTACCAAGTTCAATCAAGAACTTTGTAATGTTGTGTAGCAGTGCGTCTTTTAGCTTCCGCTCGTTGTACTTCCCTGTGATGCCTGCAAAAGCGAAGTTATATGGGTCCTTAGTTATCTCTTTCGCCAAGTCGCTGGTCTCAGAGGGCAGCGTAGCCGTGAAATTATTGAGAGCTTTGCCTTGACGTTCATACAAGTCGGTAGATAAGAAATTCAATAGCATATCGCGACTCCAGCCATTTGATACGGTTTGCTGCAGATAAAACAAGGCCTTCTTTGGATTACCCAAACACTTGTCAATCAACAATCTATGATGACCCCAAGGAACAGAAAACAGAAGCTTTTGTATTTGTGCCACAACTTGTGGCACAATTTCTTCCTTATTTTGTGCCACAACTTGTGGCACTATTTTATTATAGTCGGAATAAAGCAGGTAGAACTGCTTGCAATAATAAATATTTCTCCTAGTTAAGCCAGAAACGTCTGGCATGACGGTCTTTAAGTCTATAGAGATATTATCAATTACCTTTTCACCCCATCTGTCTTCGACGTGCATCTCAACAATATCACGTCCAAGACTCCAGTAGAAGGCAAGCATCTCCTGGTTCACTTTTACTGCAGCCTTGA
>CACYKX010000179.1 GCA_902775075.1 uncultured Prevotellaceae bacterium
AAAATATTACCTTTGCGGCATCAACTTTAAAACAGAAAAGTTATGCCGAAAGAAAAAGTCAATTATCAGGAAGTCTACGATCTGTATCAGTTGTGCAGTGAGACTAAGGATCTGAAGGTGTTCTGCTCCGAGTATGGTGTCAAACTATGACAAGTTTATGAACTCAGACTAGAACTTGCATTTAAAGTCCAGAAGCTAACTCCCGATCAGATTAAAGTGCAACGGGAGCGACGGTCCAAGACAATACTCAGCAAAGAAACCTATGACAAGCGGCAATTGCTGCCCTGTTATATCAAAATATAGTTTAAATTTGGGAAATCATTTTTTTTGCGTAATCCACATAACCGGCTGAAAAACAGCCGGGAGATGAGGTGTGGCGGAAAATAAGACGTTTACTGGTAAGTTGAATCAGCTGAAGGATAATTTGATAGAGTTCTTTCATTTGCCAGAGGTTGAGGATGATATAATTTGGGAGTATGATAGAAATGAGTTTTTAAAATCAATAGAAAAAGTATTAGCAACATATCTCTTTTAAAGGGACACTAGTGAAAATATTGTGTTATTATGAATATAGCATTATTAACAGCAGCGGGTTCTGGTTCTCGTATGGGACAGGATATTCCGAAACAATTTATGAATATTGATGACTGCCCAGTCATCATATACACTATGCAAGCTTTTCAGAAACATCCTCAAATTGATGCAATTGCTGTAGTTTGTTTAAAAGGATGGGAAATTGTTTTGAAAGCTTATGCTAATCAGTATGGGATAACCAAGTTGAAATGGATATTTCCTGGCGGGGATAGTGGTTTTCAATCTATACGAAATGGATTATTAGGATTGAGAGAACAAGGTATAGGTGATGAAGAAATTGTTATTATTCATGATGGAGTACGTCCTCTAGTATCAGAGGATATTATTTCAAATAATATTAAGATTTGTAACGAATATGGTTATGCTGTAACTGGACTTCTTTGTAAGGAAGTAATCATGGAATTTCACGCTGATAGACAGAGCTTAAGTTATATTGATACTCCTCGTGAACGATTGTGTCGAACCCAGACTCCTCATACTTATCATTTAGGAACTATTTTGACTGCACAAGAAAAAGCTCTTCAACAAGGTTTGGGAGGAAGTAAAATTGCAGCAATGTGCCAGATGGTAGGTCAGATTGGTATTGATGATCAACATTTGGTTTTAGGTTCAGAAAAGAATGGACTTAAATTGACTAATGTTGAAGATATTGAGTTGTTTAAAGCATTACTTCATGTGTCAAAGGCTCCATGGCTTAAATAATATTTTTATATAATGAGAAATTTTAAGAAACATATCCTTTATCAAGAGGATGTTCATAATATTTTGAATACAATTGATACAGATGAACTGTCTGGTAAAACTTTTCTTGTAACAGGAGCAACAGGTATGGTGGGAGTAATGCTCGTTGATGTTTTGATGAAACTTCCACATACTAAGGTTATAGCTGTTGGTAGAAGTAAAGCTAAGGCACAAAATCGATTGGGGGAATACTTTGATAATTCTAACTTTAACTTCATAGAACAGGATGTACAAGTTCCATTTTCAGAAGATTTAAAGGTTGATTATATCATTCCTTTGGCAAGTAATACTCATCCGATGGCTTATTCTCAATATCCTATAGAGACTATGCTAATTAATATAGAAGGAGCAAGAAATGCTTTAGATTTAGCTGTTTCTAGTAATGCGACTGTTATTTATCCGTCAAGTGTAGAAATTTATGGAAATTCTGAGGATGGACATTTTTTTGAAGAAAATAGCAATGGTAAATTGAATTTAGCGAATTCTAGAGCATGTTATACGGAATCTAAACGATCTTGTGAGGCATTATGCCAATCATATAAATCAGAACGTAATGTTAAAATAAAAATTGTTCGTTTGTGTCGTATCTTTGGACCAACTATGTTGATGTCAGATACAAAAGCTTCTTCTCAATTTATTATCAAAGCTATCAACAATGAAGATATAGTTTTAAAGAGTGAAGGTAACCAATATTTCTCATATATTTATGTAGCTGATGCTGTAGCTGCTATTCTTTATGTATTGCTTAAAGGTCAAGATGGAGAGGCATACAATATAAGTAATTTAGATGCAAATGTTCATCTTAAAGATTTTGCAAATCAATGTGCTTTGCATAATAATAGAAAGGTGCTTTTCGACTTGCCGTCTGAAGCAGAGAAAAAAGGGTTTAGTATTGCTTCTACAGCTATCTTACTAAATCATAAACTTTTATCTTTAGGTTTCGTTCCTTTATATAATTTACGTGAAGGGATTAAAAGAACGATAGAAATTCTTAAAACAAAATAAAATGCTAAATAATACATATGCAATAATTCTTGCTGCAGGCAAGGGAACTTGTTTTCATGGACAAAAACAGTTTTTAGAGTTCCATGGGAAAAAATTATGGGAACATTTGTATGAAACCGTCTCTTCTGTAATACCGAAATCTCAGACAGTTGTGGTCGGTGTTGATGTAATGGGGGGGCAAACTCGTAGTGAATCTGTAAAGATTGGGTTACAGTGGATATATGACAAAGGAAATTGTGAGCGTGTAGTGATTTTGGAGGCTGCTCGTACTCTTGTTACTAAACAACAGATTAACGATATTGTAAATTCAACTTCAAAATCAGTCTGTTTTGTCAAGCCTGTTGTAGATACGGTGATTCTCAGGGATAAAACCTATTTGAACCGTCAGGATTGTTTGCATCTAGTTTCCCCTCAAGCGTTTGATTTCAAGTTATTATACAACGCTTATTCTAACTGTGATCTTAGCGAAATTCGTACAGATGAAACTCGTTTAATAAATGTACAAAGGACGTTTCGTCATCAACTGACATATCCATATTACCGTTCAGCTCCCATTCTCGATTAGTGTCAGTGCCTCCTCCGGCATCCGGCATAAGTCGCTGAATATTACCACTATCTTCCCTGCTGTCTCTCTGAGGCGGCTGGGAATTTTTGTTTATGGCAATATGGGATGACGGATGGATGCCCCTGCTGACGAGATAGTTCTGACGAAGTTGCTCTGTAACTTCCGTGCATAATTGAATGGTCTCCCCATCCCATGACACAGTGCCCTTGTGGATGCGTATTATCGCTTTTTCTTTCCAAAAATGTCAGAGTGAGTACCAGTAGTGAGTAAAAGCAAAGTCAGTTCTTGGTTGTTTTGTTTCCATGTCATCAACCAGTCAGATTCTATGTGCGCTTCCCATTCTCCATCATGATTACCATGCAGGATATGTGGCTTATATTTAGAAGGGAGGCATCCGTTTTCTACTAAGATTTCAATAGCTTTGTGAATCAAACTTATATCATAGCCTCTTTTTTGACAAAGCTTTAGGGCTTTGTCAAACTGATGAGTTGTATAAAGTTGGTATTTCATCACTTTAATACTGTATCGAACAATTCATCAACAGAATTCCATTTAGTGACTCTACCTGCTTTTACATCCTCATGAGCAAGATCCAAATCTGATTTTTGGGGTGTGACGACAGAGATGCTCCCTACACCACGAAGCATCTTTATAGCATTCTTAATCTTGTTCAGCATCGTAGTGTCGTCGATAGTAACGATCAACTTTGGCGAGGATATCGTATTAGAAGAAGTACTCATATCGCTTACTTTTTCTGCAAATGTAATTCAAATTATCGATACCGCCAAATATTCATTGGAATATTTTTCATTTAAGACTTTCTTTTCGTGTTTTAAGTTACCCAAGGGGCTAAGTTTTGATTCCGAATCACAGTAAAGCTCATTTTGTTCTTTCGTCTGGTGACAAAGAAGAGATGCGTAACTTCCCATACGCTCTAGATAGAGCAAAAAGGTCGACATTTTTTCGTTAACAATTCTGGTGATAAGGTTTAAAGGGTGTAAATTTCTTTATCTTGATTACCAATTTTCATTTTCATTACCTGCTAATCCATTCTTCAAGCATTCCTCGATCTTATCCATCACAACATTAGAATATGCGTGGGACAAGTTTATCTTACGAAGAGTTTGAATTCTTTTACGCTACCGGGAGCGCCTTGTTCTGCTCTTGGCAGGTATTCGAAGGCTGACACGGTTACTTCTTTGCCCATATCTACGATACAGAGGTGTGGAAATGTGGCTCCTTTTTCTGTCTGCCAATAGGTACTTTCTTGAAGGTCAAACATCTTGTCGAGGGTCGAGTTGCCCTTTTCGCTGTCTGCATAATATGCTACCCAGTTGTTGCGGTCGATTCGGGTACCTTGGGCATCCTGCAAGTATACTTCGGCAATGGCGATCTGTGGATCTCCGCTCTGACTGCTCTCACATTCGATGGCAAAATAACGGCCTTTCACCGGTGTATCCAACTTGAGGGTTTGCCAGCCGTTTCCGGCTTTCAGTTCTCCTTTCAGCACTGGTGTTGCTGAGTTCAAATCTATGCGGTGTCCTGGGTCGTTATGTTTGTTGCTCTTTTCGAGATTCAACTTATCGAGTTCGGGCTTGTTTTGACAGAAGGCTGTTGCCTCGCCCTTGGGACCTACAACATCCAATACGATGACTTCATTCTTGCCTTTCTTCAACCAGCATCCTGGCAAATATAGGGTTTGCTGAGGACCGATTCCCCAGAAGCGACCGAGGGCGTGTCCGTTGACATAAACCTGTCCTTTACCGAAAGCTTCCATATTGATAAAGGTGTCACCAACTTTGTTCATGTTGAAATATCCGCGATAGTAGCCTGCTGTTGTCTTCAGACTTGCCTTCTTGTTTTGTGGTGCTGCAAATGTCTTTGCTGCTGTCCCGTAATCGTCCGGGATGGTCTTATTCGTCCATTTCGTTGGAGTCAGGGCTATATCGCTGGTTGCATCTGATGTAGAGATCGTCACATTACCGATGATACCTTTATAGTCTTTGATGGCTCTTCCGAAATTGATTCGTCCCATGCCTTCCACGATAATAGTGATCTTGCTTCCTTCGGCGATAGGTGGCAATTCCAGAGATTTTTCATTCTTCACACGGTCTATCTTTCCGATATATTTGTCGTTGATGAAGACTTGGGCGAAATCATGGAACTCTCCTATTAGGGTTGATGGACTCTTGACTACCGGAAGTGGGGCTGTATAGACCATCGTACCCCACCCCATATTCATATCCTCGAAACATAATGGTTGATGGCTTTCTTTCTGTGTAGATACTCCTGATAGCAATGGACGGTATTCGGTCAGTTTGAACTTCGGGATGCTTACGAGAGGCTTCGGGGCTTTAGGGATAGCAGGAAGTTTCTTACCGTCATTATATTTGGCCATGGTCTTCTGAAGTTCATAATACTTTGGGGTTGCCTGACCATACTCGTTGATAGGTGCATCATAATCGTAAGAGGTGACATCGGGTTGGAATCCCGGAGAGTTGGCTCCTGCCCAATGACCGAAGCTGGTTCCTCCATGTGTCATATAGAGTGAAAAACTGATACCTTTGCTGAGCATCTCGTCGATGCCTTCTACCATGTCTTTGGCGGGACGTGTCTCATGTCGTGCACCCCACTTGTCAAACCATCCGCTCCAGAACTCTGAGCACATCTTTGGGGCATGTGGACGAACCTCTCCGAGACGCTTAAACTGGTTGTCGATATTGGCGCCGGTACCGAAATTCATCGTCCATGTCAGATCATCCAGTCCGTTATTGAGGAAATTGGATGACCAGTCGCATTGGAAGAGGGTCACTTTGTCGAAACCGCTTTGCTTTACGATGTCCCGGATAGCGCTCACGTATGGTTTGTCCTTACCGTATGATCCGTATTCGTTTTCTACCTGTACCATGATGATAGGACCACCATTCTGGATAGTAAGAGGGGCGAGTTGCTCTCCTACTTTCTTTTCGAAGATCTTGACGCGTTCCATGAAATAAGGATCTTGCTCGCGCAGACGGATGTCTTTCTTCTTGAGAAGCCACCATGGCAGTCCGCCCATCTCCCACTCTGCACAGACGTATGGACCAGGTCGAACAATTACGTACATACCGTTTTTCTGACAGAGACGACAGAATTCCGCTACATCATTATTACCGGTAAAATCAAACTTGCCTTCTTGTTGTTCGTGGATATTCCAGAATACGTAAAGGCAAACGGTATTCATGCCTAATGCTTTGCACATCTTGATGCGATGTTCCCAATAGGCACGTGGTATGCGGGGGTAATGTAACTCGGCTGCCTTCACGATGAAGGGCTTGCCATTCAAAAGGAAGGTCTTATTACCTGTGGTGCCATTCAAAAGGAAGGTCTTATTACCTGTGGTGAAGGTACCTCCCTTCTTCGCTGCCAACATATCGGCTGGGGTTAATGCCAACAACGAGGCTAATGCCAATGTCTGAATTGTTGCTGATATTTTCATTTTTAAAAGTTTTTCTTTTGCAAGTTTACGACTCTTGTCTTTAGAGAGGATAACGCTCATGAAGGAAGAGTTCTTTTAACTCAAACTATTATTTCTGCACAAAAGTGGTAACACTCCTTGGTGCCAACAGGATATCGTCTGTACAGGGTTCCAAAGGCAACAGGTTTTCTGCTGACCTGTCACTTGTGCGATATGGGGTCCAGATGATATCTTTTTCACCTTGAACCGTGAAATTCACAGGTTTGATATCTTCCGAATAGTTGATTGCTACAACGACCCATTTGCCGTCTGTATTTCTATAGGCTGAGCACATCACTCCTTTGGGATCATTATAACCTTCTGGGATGTTTTTTCCTTCTGGAGAAGTCGTGGAAATATCGTAACGCTGGGCTCCGGGACGAATAAAACGTGAATAGTTGCCCATCGTCCACAGGAGTTTGGAATCTACTGCCCATCCACTCTTCCATCCATCATTGCTGTATATTCGTAAGAGACCGTCGCGGTAATCGCCACCGGCTGCACGCCACCAGCTCCAACTTTCGGCATTGGCATATACCAAGTCGTGATGGATGATACGAGCAACATACAAGGCTGTCTTCATCGAGTAGTCGTAACCATTTCCGCCACCGATCTCTTCATCGTTACTCATAATACAAATCTCTGTTTGCCAGAACTTGATACCTTTCTGCTTGCAGGCCTCGCGTACTTGCATACGAGCTTCACGCATATAAGGGATTGGTGTATTGGTCCAATAACTATGGGCCCCGATCAATGGAAGCACGGTCTTCTGATTGCCTATATAGGTTTGGGTACTGTCCTTGGTGAAGAAGGCGTTAATTTCGTAACCGCGTTGCCAATCTGTATGATGGGTTCCCAATAGACAGCGATAGTCGGACGATTCGTTCATCAATATCTTGGTATTGACTTTTCTTTTCAACAGTTCCTTGTTTAATTCACGAACCACATGCGCTATCTCTCTATTTGTTGCCGGACTGCCTTCTTGCTTTGGCCCTAACCAGTTCCAATGGCCGTCAGGTTCGTTGACTGGACTTATATAGTCGATATGGATTCCGTCATGTTCCTCTATACCTTTCAAACTTGTTGCCATGAAGCAGGCAAAATCGTCGTAGCAGTTGTCTTTCAGATTGATGGTTCCTCCCCGACCGGTATTGGTTGCTAATCCGTTTTTGGTAAAATACACGGGAGCTGAATTGCAAAAAGCCAGAAGATAAGGTACGCCACGTTGTTTGGCCAACTTCAGGAAACGGCGTTGTCCTTCTTGTTTGTTCCAATCATACGTGCCATCTGCTTTCAGGAAACATTGGGTACGTGTTCCTCTCTGTATCTGCGAAGTCTCCCCCTGTTCCTCACTTCCCGCACCTAAGTTGAACCGCCAGAGTGAAAGTCCGATTCCCTTTGGTTTGCCTTGTGCATCCGTATCTAAAGAGAACAACCAGTCTGCGATTTGTTCTTGTTGTTTTTGAGGCCACAAGCCCAGGAATTGCATACTCCACGCATCACTTGCACCGAAATGCTGGATATGTTGCTCCGGTGAATTTGGTTGTATCGTATAATGTGTTACCGGTGTAGCAGCTTTCGAGTACAGACTCGAAGCTATCAATGCTGTAAAAATTCTTATCTTTATATATTTGTTATTCATAGAAATATATGAAATTTTATTTTACGATAAATTTCTTGCCATTTTGGATATATACACCTTTATGAAGGGTATTTATATCTTGTACTTTCGTATTTACCAATTGTCCGTTAATATTATAGATACGTGCGTCTTTTACAGAAGACTCCGTCTTTACATTGGCAATACCGCTGGTAATGGTGTCTTCGAAATCTACGACAAATGTGTTTACCGACTTAGCTGGAATCATGATACGGTTACCCAGAGCATAGGTGCCCACGATATTCTTCAGATTCTCTGTAGCTGAGGTGCGATACAAATGGATGTCCTTAGCATTACTTTGACCGTTTACATTGATCT
>CACYKX010000180.1 GCA_902775075.1 uncultured Prevotellaceae bacterium
TCTTCCAACTTGGCTAGGTCGGACTTGTCAGTGAAGAACTCATCGGGGTCAATCTTCTTTGGCTGTTCTACAGTGAGGTCGTTGGGAATCTCCTTGACGGTGACAGTAAAGCCCAGACGCATAGCGAGGGCACCATTGCGGAGAACATTGGCAAATCCAGCTCCTAATCTCTCATTATTCTTGGGGACATCAGAGTCGGGGATGAAGCAGAGCGTACAGTTCTGAAGGCGTAAGTCCTTTAACTTCTGGAACTGCTTGTCGTTCCAAGAACCGCCCAGGGAGGCAATGGTATTGAGAATGTCGAGAGACTGTAGCTTCATCACATCAGGTGCTCCCTCTACAAGATACAGTTTACACTCCTTTCTTGCCTTTTGGACGGCAGCATCAATGCCGAAGACGGACTCAGACTTGTGGTAGAGTTCGCTGTCGGCTGAGTTGAGATACTTGCATTCAGACTTATCGTCCAATGCTCTGGCCGTGAAGCCCTCGATATTGGAATAGCGGTCTCTGATGGGAATCATGAGGCGATTCTTATAAACACAGTACAAGGAATGTGTCTTTTCGCTCAGTCTCAGGATGCCCATCTGCTGCATCAGGTCTAAACTCAGTCCTGCCTTTTCGGCGAACTTCACCACGGATGTCCAGTCATTGGGGGCATAGCCAATCTGCTGTTCCTTGCAGAAGTCGGCATTCCACCGACTGAGCATATAGGCTTTAGCAGCATTCGCGTCGGCAGTACCATTATCTAACTGACTGACGTAGAAAGCACATAGTTTGTCGTTGATGATGTGCATCGCCTCACGTTTCTTGTATTTCGCCTCCTCTTCCGGGGTGAGCCGAAGATCATTCTCTTTCAGGTCGATGTTCTTCTTCTCCTTTAACAGCTTTTTAATGGCTTCAGGGAAAGAGAGGTTATCCATCTCCATGACGAAGTTAATCACGTTACCACCCTTTCCGCATCCAAAACAATGCCAGAGGTTCTTGGCGGTATTGACACAAAAGGACGCTGTGTCCTCATTGTGGAACGGACATAGGCCCTTGGCGGTGTGGCCACTGACATGCAGTTTGATGCCATAGTCAGAGACCACTTCTGCCAAGTCAACCGTGTCGAGTATCAAGTCAATGTATTTTTTATCTATCATTATAATATTCGTATTTATTAGGATAGTTAAGCCCGCACACAAAGGTGCGGGCGTTACTCTTAATGCTTGTAGTCATAGAGTTTGTCTATGTCCCCTTTACGATAGAAGACCTTTCGGCCAATCTTGACAGGTACCAGGTATCTACTCTTATCCCATTGCCACAGAGTAGTAGAACTGACTCCAAGAGTTTCCATGACCTCCTGTTTTGGCAATAATGTGCCGTCATCACCACCCTTGCCTGAAGCCTGTGCGGCATTCTCAGCAAGAATACACTCAGATAGTTCGCGGGCGAAGGCTATTGCACCTTTCTCTGTTAACGTAAAGGAGATACGATCATTCCCCTTTGAAATTGCTGACACGAGACCCTTTGCAAACATCTCATTTTCTTCACTCGATTCAAAGCAGCCAACCTTGTTGGTCTCACTTTGCAAAAAATTAGTTTTTATCATCTTGAAATAAATTAAATTTTCGGCTGCAAAGGTCCCGCTTTTTCCGCGTTGTTACAAGTGTATTATTTGTGGTGTTTGCTTAAAAAACGTAAAAACCCAAAGTGCTTATAATCAGCACTTTGAGTCCATTTCTATTATTTCCACCAACCGACTTTTGTGGTTGGTCTGTAATCCTGTGTGGTTTTTACAAGGCGTTGGCTCGTGATATAGCCTCTTTCAGTTCATTTGCGAACTTTTTATTAGCCTTCACTTCCGAGTGTTTTACATCCAAATAATGTGAGTTATAGTATGCCATATCGATGCCACAGGCACTGAGCATTTCCCCTTTCCATTCTTCTGCTCGCCATGGTTCACTGAGGTTGTCCGCAACCTCATGGATAAGATATATTACCCGGAGCTTTTCCCTGTCACGAACCACGCCATCAACTCCCCGTCTCAGATTCAGGAAACTGACAAAGTCGGACGGTTCCATGTATTCGAATTGACGGCCATTACAGAGCGGATAAAGATATAGGCATAATTGCAAACTTACAAAGTCACGTTGCCGACGAGTTCTTGAAAAGGAGTTATTGCTCATGCCTCACCTCCTTCCTCAGGATTACAGATGTCTGCAATAATACACTTAGCAATCTCTGACAATCGATGAACAAGGACATTCAAAAACGCTATGTCGAAATAATACAAACCTGACAGAGCAAGTATTTCCTTCCGATGGATTTCATACAACTCATTTACATGAGCGTGTACTTTGTCATATTCTTCTTTCAGTTTATCGCATTCCTCCTCTAAGGGCTTAAAATCTGGATCAGAATATGGCATAAAGTCTAAACGGCGTCCGATTTTCTCATGTTCCATCCATAGGTCATGGGCTTTTTCTTTCTCTGACTCCCATGCATCCTTGAATGGCTTTAGGTACTGGTCACAATCAGACTTCGTTTCAAACGAAGAAATGAGAGATCCTGAAGCTTTATATACTTCTATAAACGCTTCTGCTTTTGCTAACAGTTGCTTCGTATCATGAAGTAGCAGGTCAGGATTACTTCCACCCTCGCCAAGAACATAGTCAATGATGGCATTCGTGTCTTTGTGGTCTCTATAAAAAAGCCACAACTCACGCTTCTCTTCAAAACTAAGAGTCTGTCCGCTAACGTACTTTTTCAGAAGTTCATTAACAGCGTGTAGTCTGGATGCTGTATTGAGGATTACGTTTCCTTCCATGCTCATTACTCAATAATCTCCCAAAAGCCTCCTTTATCTGGACCAACACGACGTATGACACCCTGGTCTTGTAGCTTCTTGATATTTCTTGCGATATTTCTCCGGTCAATACCTATTATGTCAGCCATCTTAGAGGTTGAGATGTAAGGATCTTCTCTTACCAAGTCAATGATTTTCTGTGACGTTTTCTGTGACGTTTTCTGTGACGTTTTCTGTGACGTTTTCTGTGACGTTTTCTGTGACGTATCTATGACGCTTTCTGTGACGCTTTCTGTGACGCTTTCTGGTAACTTTTCTGTTAACCCACGAAAATTATCTGGTAACTTTTCATTCACCTTTTCTGTGACTTTCGGCACAGTAATCTTCAGGATGAACTCGTCGGTTCGGAAGGATGGTGCCTTAGCACCATTGGCTTCCTGCTCACGACAAATACGATCAAGGCCCTCGCCAAACTCCTTCACATAGTGATATGCTTTGAGGAATGCAGCTATCTTCGGATTACGAGAGAAGTGGGTGGTACGGATATTTGCAGGCTTTACCAGTCCTGGCAATTTGCCAGGCGATTCAAAAACAAGGCGGTCATCGAACATCTTGATTTGAATCTCAGTTCCTTTGATGTTGTATGCTCTATGGCAACAAGCATTTACGGTCATCTCTTGTATCACGAACTCAGGATAGTCGCGACGAGTAATGAACTGGCCATGCTGTCCGAGGAACGTATGCTCACGTACCTGTGTCTCCAGATACTCAATCGTCTTCTTGACTTGATTCAGGATGGTTCCCTCAAAGGTGACATCCTTGATGACGTTCATCTCTGCACCCACCTTCTCGTCAATACCTTCGTATCTGATAAAACGGGTACGGCCACGAGGGAAAAACTTCTGAGGGTTCTTGCCAAAGAGCAGGATACAGGCGACACTGACATCCTCCTCACCTTTGTTGTTGGTCGTCACAAAGTTGTTGTTCTCGCGCAAGTACTCCATTGGCGACTTTCCATATCCCAGCAACTTGGCATAGTCAGCAACGGCATCCATGTCAATGTCATCAACCGTGGCACCATAGACAGCTGTGTCCTCATAAGAACGCTCGCCTTTGTCGTACATCAGCTGCAAACGCTCCTCGAATGTTAGTTTACGGCTCTTGTCGCCCACGCGGATATAGGCTTCATCAGCCTGATTGGTATGCAGGAACATGCTGGCAGGGATGTCCATCAGCAGTATTCGGTTCTCATTCCCATGCTGGTCTATGCAATCCATGTAGCTGCACTTGACAGGAATGGATGGAATACAGAAATCGAAGGGGACGCGCAACAGTTCGTTCAGTTTCTCCGTATATTGATTGATGCCCTCAATCCTTCTGGTCTTGTCAGATATGCCGATTGCCAACAAGCCACCATCGGCATTGGCCATCGCAACGATGGGTATTGCCAACGCCTTAGGGTCTATCAGGATGCTCTTCAGGTCAAACGTCTGACCTTCTTTCCCTGTCCTTATCTCTTCTATCGTCATCATTTGCGTGCAAAGTTACTACTTTTTCTTCAAATTGCTATACCTTATTATATATATTAACGGTTGGATAGAGTTATCCTATCATATCAATCACGTTTTTCAACGTCTCGTCTTCAATCTTGCGATAACGTTTGAACGCCTTGGAACCATCAACATGACCAGACATCTTACCTATCAGATTTGGGTCGGCTACTTTGAAATACGCATTACCAATGAATGTACGACGTGCGAGGTGGCTTGCTGCAAGTTCATTGATTGGCCTTATCTCGCTTTCTCCTGTCTTCGGATTCCTAATCTCCACATTACGCGTAACGCCAGCCAATGTGAAGATGACCTTTAACGCTTCGTTGTACTTTTGCGGAGAAATAAGAGGGAATAATCTACCCCGTCTGTCTTGGCCTTTGTATTTCTTTATCAGTTCTAATGCCTTTGAATGCAACGGAACACGAGCCTGAATCGGTTCTTCCGTTTCGTCCTTGGTCTTATGAGGTGTGTAAACTAGAACACCGTTATGAATGTGCTGTGGAGTCAGCTTTTCCAAATCACCGACTCTACAACCTATAAAACACTGAAATACGAAAATGTCGCGTAGAACCTTTAAGGTCTTAAGAGGCATCTTTGATGCTTTCTTCTTTTCTTCATCATAGTTCTTCCAGGCTTTATCAAGATCTGCATCTGCAATCTGGTTTCGCTCCTCTATAGTAATATAATAAGGTGTACCAAAAATCGCGGCACCAATCTTCAATCCATCAAAAGGTCTGTTATTAGTATCTCCTCGTTCATAATAAAAACGGAACAAAGACTTCAATCGTGACAGCATGTTTTTCACGGTATTATCGCCACGTCCTTCCAATACATGCTGCCCAGAGCCGACTGCCAAGGGATAATCTTCAAACAGTTTCTTGAATAATTCCGGGTTAGCATCCGACAGTTCCTTCTCGTTTTTGAGATAATCTGCAAAATCTTCAATGTCATTGCGGGTAACCGTATCAATATCAAAGACAAAGTTCTTGCGGGTGTCATCAGTTGCCCTAATATATCCTTCATATCTGGCAATGGCACGAGTGATGACACGGAAAGCTCGTGCATGAGATTCCGCAAGCTGTCTTTTTGTTATGTACTGCTCTACAAGTTCATAGAACTCCTTTTTCTCAACTTTCACCTGATACTTCTCAGGATGATTGTACCTGTCAACAATATCAGAAAGCCAGTCACCCTTCACAGAATCCTTATCTGCTGCCTCATATTTTTCAATGATATGCTTTTTCAGGCTACTAATCCGCTTTAACTGCTCCTTGTGATATACCACTTCTGGAGTTTCATTTCTTCTCCCATTAACGACCAACTCGCCGCTTTCACGTAAAGCCCATCCAAACTTCTCTGCTTCCTGTAGCGTTGCGGTGTTAATCCTGTCAGGAATGTCATTGTGCAGCAACTCATGCGTTTTCTTTCTGTCAACGTAATATTCAAAGAAATCAGCATTGACATAGATTTCACTTTTTGTCCTCAAGTTGAAGACACTACCATTGAAGAATCTGATAAGTATCTCTTGTCTTCCTGTTTCTTGTTGAACCTTTGAAGAAAGTCTTAATTCTATTTTTGCCATAATTCGATATATTTGTAACTGGCTGCAAAGTTACAAAATCATCATAAACAAACCAAACATTTTTGGCGCATTTTTGGCGTTTTTTACTTAAATTGGCGTGATTCAACCGAATTTTGGCGGAAAAGTCAATTTTGTGAGTTTCTTATAACTATCTGATATTTAACGTTATAGTATTTTTGGCGTTGGTTCGGTTAAGAAAATTGTGTCGCAAGTGTCGACACAAGAAAAGCGCTAACAACACGATGGTTGTCAGCGCTTTATTATTTGTCAAATTCGCTTAGGGTTTCTTGATAATCAGTTCTTCCGT
>CACYKX010000181.1 GCA_902775075.1 uncultured Prevotellaceae bacterium
ATGACTTTATTGATCGTTACCATACTTGTTTTAGCATATCTTCTCATAGCCACTGAGAACCTTACTAATATAAACAAAGCAGCTGTTGCTATCTTTGCTGCAGCTTTGGGCTGGGTGCTGTATATCTGTTATGGTACTGATTTCGTGATGAGCCAACATAATAGTGAATATCTGGTCTTTTTAGGGAAAGCATCGTCTACGAGTACTAGCGTAAAACATTATATAGCACAGAATATTTTTCTTCCTTATGTTGGTAGAGCATCAGAAGTAGTGTTGTTCTTATTAGCTACGATGACAATCGTAGAGATTCTGAACAATAACGGTTGTTTCGATTTCGTCAGACAGTTGTTGCGTACACGGAACAGCCGAAAAATGTTATGGACGTTATCTGTGGTGACTTTTATTATTTCGGCCAATCTCGATAACCTCTCTACTACGGTGATGATGCTTACGATCATGCATTCTATTATCCCTAATCGACGTCAACGTATGATTTACGGATCTGCTATTGTCGTATCGGCTAATTGTGGTGGTGCTCTTACGGTAATAGGTAATCCTGAAGGACTTGTGCTATGGAATTTGGGAGCTGTGACGGCAACGAATTTCTCTGCTGCTTTAGCTATTCCTTGTGTGGTGGCTTGGAGTGTACCTACTTATTTAATGGGGAGAATGTTACCAGAACACGTAGATACAGAGTGGATCACAATGCCATATCGTGGTGATGATACCCGTCTGAATATCTGGCAACGATTACTCATGCTGTTTGTAGGTATTGGAGGCTTGTGGTTTATTCCTACCTTTAGAGATATTACAAAACTCAGTCCATTCTTGGGCGCTATGTGTGTGCTTGCCATCTTGTGGATTGTAAACGAGATCTTTAATCGTAAATTGATGAATTCCGACATGATGGCTCAACGTCGCATCCCTCAGGCTTTGCAATATGGCGTAATTCAAATGATGCTTTATGTAATGGGAATGATGCTTGCTATTGGCGTCGTGGTAGAAACAGGCGCTATAGAGTGGGTGTGGACCTATCTAGAAGCATATTTGCATAATATTTGGATCTATGGATTAATAGCAGGTGCAATCAGTTCGGTAGTGGAGAATTTCGCTACGGCGATGAGTTTCTTCTCACTTTCACCTTTTACCGTGCAGTCACTTGCTGATACTTCTTCGATGATCGGCATCAATGGCGCTTACTGGAAAATTATAGCTTTCTCTGTGATGGCAGGAGGAAATATTCTGGCTATAGGTTCTATCAGTGGTGTAGCGCTGCTCAAGATGGAAAAGATGCATCTTGGTTGGTATTTCCGAAATGTGGGGTGGAAGTGCCTCTTGGGAATGATAGCCGGACTCGTTGAATTATGGATTGTAATGTGAAAAAGATAACTAATCAAAAAATAAGAAAAGGTATTAAGTATTATGGCTAAAATTAAGACAATCGGAATCCTGACCTCTGGAGGTGACGCTCCTGGTATGAATGCTGCTATTCGCGCAGTAACACGTGCTGGTATTTATAATGGATTCGAAATCAAGGCTATCTATCGAGGTTATGACGGACTAATTCAGAATGATATCAAGCCTTTTACTACAGAAAACGTAAGTGGTATCATCGGTACCGGTGGTACTATCCTAAAAACCGCAAGAAGTAAAGAGTTTATGACTGAGGAAGGTCGACAGAAGGCCTATGAAAACTTGCAAGCACAAGGTATTGATGCTTTGGTCGTAATAGGTGGTAACGGATCGTTGACGGGTGCTATGAATTTTGCTCGTGACTATGATGTCTGCTGTATCGGTCTTCCTGGTACTATTGATAACGACTTGTACGGTACAGATAATACTATAGGTTATGATACTACCATGAATACAATTGTAGAGTGTGTCGATCGTATTCGAGACACGGCGCAAAGTCATGAGCGTATTTTCTTTATCGAAGTAATGGGACGTGACGCAGGATTCTTAGCTCAGAATTCAGCAATCGCTAGTGGCGCTGAAGCAGCTATTATTCCAGAGGATTCTACAGATGTTGACCAGTTAGCTCAATTTATGGAGCGTGGTATCCGTAAATCAAAGAAGAGTTGTATTGTGGTTGTTTCTGAAAGTCCGAAATGTGGCGCTTTGTATTATGCAGATCGTGTGCGTAAGGAGTTCCCTGAATATGATGTGCGCGTGTCTATCTTAGGTCATTTACAGCGAGGTGGACGTCCAACAGCACGAGATAGAATTCTTGCAAGTAGAACGGGTTGCGGAGCCGTAGAAGCCATTATGCAAGGACAGCGCAATGTAATGGTCGGTGTGAGAAACAATGAAGTGGTTTATGTACCATTGAGTGAAGCAATTCGATCAGATAAACCTTTCGATAGAAAACTGATAAAGGTACTCGATGAGTTGAGTATCTAATATTAAAAAGGTATAAAAAAAGTACCGTAATTGTGAAATAAAAATACATAAATTTGGTAGAATAAAACAATTTCGGTACTTTTGATGCTTGGAAAACGACAATATTATATTTAACTAAAATAATTAATAGCTTATGGCAACAATTAATGGACACATTTCTCAGATCATTGGTCCTGTCATCGATGTCTATTTCGACACGAAGGGCGAGGATCCCGAGAAAGTGCTTCCAAAAATTAATGAGGCCTTGAAGGTAAAACGTCCTGATGGTCGCGACTTGATCATCGAGGTGAAACAGCATATCGGTGAAGATACCGTACGTTGTGTCGCTATGGACAACACCGATGGTTTGCAGCGTGGGCTCGAAGCCGTTTCGACGGGAAGTCCAATCGTGATGCCTGTAGGTGAGCAAATTAAAGGCCGAATGCTGAATGTCATTGGTGAACCAATCGACGGTATGAAAAAACTAGATATGCAGGGTGCATATCCTATTCACCGTGAAGCACCGAAGTTTGACGAACTCTCTACCCATAAGGAAATGCTTGCCACTGGTATAAAGGTTATCGACTTGCTCGAACCTTATATGAAAGGTGGTAAAATTGGATTGTTTGGTGGAGCTGGCGTAGGTAAGACTGTGCTCATCATGGAGTTGATAAATAATATCGCCAAGGGACATAATGGCTATTCTGTTTTTGCAGGAGTAGGAGAGCGTACACGTGAAGGTAATGACTTGATTCGTGATATGCTTGAATCCGGTGTTATTAAATATGGCGAAAAGTTCAAAAAGGCCATGGAAGAAGGTAAATGGGACCTTTCTTTGGTAGACCCTGAAGAACTGAAGAAGTCACAAGCCACCCTTGTTTATGGTCAGATGAACGAACCACCTGGGGCACGTTCCTCAGTAGCTCTTTCAGGACTTACTGTGGCAGAGGAATTCCGTGATCATGGTGGCGCTAATGGTGAAGCAGCTGATATCATGTTCTTCATTGATAATATCTTCCGTTTCACACAGGCAGGCTCTGAGGTTTCTGCGTTGCTTGGTCGAATGCCTTCAGCTGTAGGTTATCAGCCTACATTGGCTTCGGAGATGGGACAAATGCAGGAACGAATCACTTCTACCAAGAATGGTTCTATTACTTCTGTTCAGGCTGTGTATGTACCTGCCGATGACCTTACTGACCCTGCACCTGCTACAACTTTTACCCATTTGGATGCTACTACGGTGTTGAATCGTAAAATCACAGAGTTGGGTATCTATCCAGCTGTAGATCCTTTGGCTAGTACTTCGCGTATTCTTGATCCACTTATCGTTGGTAAGGAGCATTATGAATGTGCACAACGCGTGAAGGAATTGTTGCAGCATTATAATGAGCTACAAGATATTATTGCTATCTTGGGTATGGATGAACTCTCTGATGAGGATAAACTCACAGTGGCTCGTGCACGTCGTGTACAGCGATTCTTGTCTCAACCGTTTGCTGTTGCTGAACAGTTTACTGGTACTCCAGGTGTAATGGTAAGTATCGAGGATACTATCAAGGGCTTTAATGCTATTATGGATGGTGAAGTAGATGACTTACCAGAGCAGGCGTTCTTAAATGTTGGTACCATTGAGGATGCTAAGGAGAAGGGTAAGAAACTTCTCGAACAAGCTAAAGGATAATGCCTATGTTGAGTCTTAAGATTGTATCTCCGGAGAAAATCATCTTCGATGGAAATGTGGAGAGTATCAGAGTTCCTGGAACACTTGGCTCGTTCGAGATTCTTGAAAATCATGCTCCTATCATTTCTTCTCTTGAGACTGGTGTCGTAGAATATTCAACCAAAGATGGCATGAATTCGCTGAACATAAAAGGTGGGTTCGTTGAAGTGAAGAAGAATGAAGTGAACGTGTGTGTGGAAGTTTAATCAAATGTGATAAATTGATGATAGATAAGAATATAGATCATTTGAGTTGGAATTATCGTAAACAGGGAATAGGACTGGTTGGAGCTTTATTCTTGATGGGCTTGCTTCTCATCAATTTGCTTCATCTGGAGAATATCTTGACTGCGTTTATCACTTCCACTGTGTATGGTCTGATCATTGAATTTGCGGATGGATTGGTTTGGGGAAAGGTTGCTCGGAAAGCTGCCGATAATCTCACCAATTTCTTTATGGGAGTATCCATTGTGAGAATCTTATCTGCATTATTGATGATACTTATTTATTATATGATAGCAGGTCGGGCTGCAATGTTCGATTTTCTGGTCGTGTTTGCATGCTTTTATCTCGCTATTATTCTTCATCATACACTTTTCTTCCGCAAACATGCTGACGTAGGGTCAGTGAATTAAAGTATAGACGTAAATGAAAAATATTAAAACATTGCTTCTTCTACTGATGATAGTTTTACAACCATTTCAGCTTTATGCAAACAATGAGAAGAAGGGGGAGAAATTGGATATACCGGAAATTGTTCTCGGGCATCTTTCTGATGCATACGAATGGCATATCACCTCGTATGAAGGCAAGAACTTGTCGATACCTCTTCCTATCATTGTTCAGAGTAAAGCCAGTGGGAAGTGGGTTTGCTGTACTGCAGAGAGTTTGCCAAAACCTTTTTATTTCGACGAAAAGCATCATGGAAAGATATATGAAAAATTGGCTGATGGCTCAACGGTCCGTCCTTTAGATTTGAGTATCACTAAGACGGTGGCTCAAATATGGATTGTTGTTATCATCATGCTTATTGTCTTTCTTTCTTGTGCCCGCTGGTACAAACATCATGATGACAGAAAGGAAGCTCCAGGAGGATTTGTAGGAATGATGGAGGCTACGGTAATGTATATCTATGATGACGTTGTCAAAGCTTCTATCGGAGAAAACCATAGTCGTTCTTATGCTCCTTATCTGCTTACGGTATTCTTCTTTATTCTAACGTGTAATCTAATAGGTTTGATTCCTATATTCCCGGGTGGAGCCAATGTGACGGGTAATATCAATATTACTTTGTTTTTGGCTGTATGCACAATGATTGCAATCAACCTGTTTGGTAATAAGGAGTATTGGAAGGATATCTTTTGGCCAAAAGTTCCGGTCTTCTTGAAATGTCCGGTACCTTTGATGCCTGTCATTGAACTCTTTGGCGTTTTTACAAAACCATTTGCACTCATGATTCGTCTTTTTGCTAATATGATGGCGGGTCATGCAGTAATTCTAAGTTTCACCTGTGTCATCTTTTTGGGATGGTCTATGGGTGTAGGATTTGGCCTTGGCCTGAATACATTCAGCATCATCATGTTGCTGTTTATGAATCTACTCGAACTTCTTGTAGCTTTTGTTCAGGCTTATGTGTTCACTCTGCTTAGTGCCGTATTCATTGGCTTAGCGCATAAAGAAGAGGAAGCAGAGTAATAATAAAAGAAAAAGAATAACTAATAACAATAAAAATTTAAAGCTATGTTAATTTCAACATTATTGGCTGCAGAAGGCCTGGCTAAGCTAGGTTGCGGTCTTGGAGCAGGTATTGCAGTAATCGGTGCAGGTTTAGGTATTGGTAAAATTGGTGGCCAGGCAATGGACGCTATAGCTCGCCAGCCAGAAGCTTCTAGCAAGATTCAGACTAACATGATTTTGACTTCTGCTTTCGTTGAGGGTTGTGCCCTCTTTGCAATTGCAGCGTGCGCATTCTTGATTTAAGTGTAAGAATTAATGGATAATTTACCATCAATACTAACGCCGGATCCTGGATTACTATTGTGGATGTTCCTGGCGTTCGTGGTGGTCTTAGGTGTTCTTGCCAAATTTGGTTTTCCTGTCATCATTCGTATGGT
>CACYKX010000182.1 GCA_902775075.1 uncultured Prevotellaceae bacterium
TGCTATCTGCCCATGGTGGCTATGATGCATGCTGAGGTGTGCGGAGCTGCAGGGTGGGGCACTACATATTGGAAAGGCGTTACTGACGCTTTGTTTTTGTGTATTCGAACTACCACATCGAAATGAGGACAAGAACATTGCAGAGGTAACTCCACGGGGTGTGTATATCAGACTCCGTAGTGTGCTGCGAGGATACGTGTATCCTCATAAGCACACTTTACGGTGTATCTATATACCTCAACGTGGGTGTTTCTCTGTCTGTTTTCCTCAAGGCTGTGGTAGGCCTGAATACAAAACAGGCAGATGATTGCACCCACGTTTTTTTCTTTTGTAGTTAACCGTAAGTATTATTTGTTCGTATGGGTGAAGGCGAGCAACTATAAAAGAACGAACTAACGACAAAGGAATAATATAGCGATATTGACATCCTTGATAAGGCTGAAGAAGCAGAATTAGGACCTCTGAAAACACATCAGTCAGACAAGGCAACGGATGTTTGCGCTCATACGGGCGTGGACCATACGATTGTTGTCTGATGTAGGCCGTCCTAAGCCTTGCTTCTATCAATCTCTCCACGCCCCCTTTTCGAAAAAAAACGATAAGAGGGCTTTTTCATGTCAAAGAAAAAATTTAAAGGAATTGATTTGTTTTGCGGTATTGGTGGTTTTAGGCTCGCGATGGAAGAAGCTGGAGTGAAATGTGTATTCTCTTCAGACAATGATAAATTCGCCCAAGAAACATATAGTGCAAACTTTGGGGAGGTACCTCAGGGCGATATTAAGAAAATTGAAGCAAAAGACATTCCTCCATTTGATATTCTTGCTGCGGGATTCCCTTGCCAACCATTCAGCTATGCAGGTGAAAAACAAGGATTCAATGATGAGACTAGAGGCACTCTGTTTTTCGATATATGCAGAATACTTGAGTACCACAAACCTCCTATGGTATTTTTGGAAAATGTAAAAGGACTGAAGTCTCATGAAAATGGCAAAACCCTTAATGTCATTTTGGAAACATTGAAAGAACTTGGTTATTTCCCTCATTGGACGATTCTCTCTTCACTAGATTTTGGCCTTCCTCAAAAGCGTGAACGTTGGTATTGTGTTGCCTTTCGGAAGGACTTGGATTTTCATTGGCCAGAACCGATAGGAGGACATCCTACACTCAGGGATATTATTGATTTGAGTGACGATAATCCTTCATTGAAGTTACCACAATTTGAACTTGACAGAATTGATTATCACTTTGCAACGGCCAACCCCGGAGACAGAGTGAAACATGACAATTCAAAGTATGCACCTAATACAAAAAAGGGAAAATATGGTGTTTATTCATTCCAAAAGCCAGACGGTTCGCTTCGATTCCATGTAGGTGATGTCGCAAAAACGCAAATACAAGAAGCTTTTTATTCTTGTCTTGATACGTATGCTTCGACCATCATTGCTAATAGAACTCCCAAACTCTGGGATATACGAAGAAGACTCTCTGTTTTGGAAGCAAAGAGATTGCAGGGTTTTCCTGATGATTTCAAGTTCCCTGTTTCTGATGCGCAAGCATATCATCAATTGGGCAACTCTGTAAGTGTTCCTATTATCAAATTGATAATGAACGAAATGATTCGCACATACGAAAAAAGCGATAAGTTATGAAATATATTGATGTAGAAACGGTAGTTGAATCCTATAAGGGGTTTCAAGATTGCATGACAAATAAATCATGGGGGTATTTGGCATTGCTTAAGGGATGTAACGACAGTATTCGTCCATTGATCCCATACGAAGTTAACATGGACGTAGTATCAAATTTTCTAGAAGGAATCTTCAATCTATCGCAAACAAAAAGACAATATGATGGCGGTCGTTCGTTGTATGTTGTTTTTTCTAATAAATGGGATCATTATTTTATCGATCAAGGCCGATACTCTCCCAATATCTATGATGTTGCAGTTTGGGCCTATCGCAGGAAGGGGTTTCCTGATAATGTAACAGAAGAAAAGGTTCTTGATGATTTTGCAGAAGAATTCAATATTCCATTTAGCATCATAAAGGAGAGTTTCAATACTCAGCATAAAGCTATTTCCTTCACTAATGCATTATATTCTGAGCAAATTTTAAAAACGAAACTGGCACGAATTGGAGTTGATGTATCCAAGAATAATATTGATGCCAAAAAAGGTGGTGTTGTCGCTTCACCAGGTGAAATTAGTCGTGGCCCATTTGTACAGACTTTATATGCTGGTTTAGACATAACGGATTACGTCTTGATTCTGCAATCAAACTATAATACACTTTATGGGGGAAAAGCAGAATCGGGTAGTTCACCAAAGACTATTGATGATTCACCACTTAAACCTTTTATCACAGCCATCCGCACCAAACCTTTCTTGCTTCTTGCCGGCATAAGCGGTACTGGTAAATCACGTATCGTTCGTGAGTTGGCATTTAAGTCCTGTCCAGATTATCTGCAGGATAAGGATGGTACGATGCCAGGCAACTACTGCATGATAGAAGTGAAGCCTAATTGGCATGACTCTACGGAACTGCTGGGTTACTACAGTAACATGAATAAGAGTTACCAGTTTAAGAAGTTCGTGAAGTTTTTGGTTAAGGCCAAGATGTTTCCTAAAATACCATTCTTTGTTTGCCTTGATGAAATGAACTTAGCCCCAGTAGAGCACTACTTTGCTGAGATGCTGAGCATCATGGAAACGCGCAAACATCCCAAAATGGAAGATTCTGATGAAGTGGATATGAATATTGTCAAGACTGGGGCTATCGTGGATGCACAATACTTCCGTGAGTTTGCTGGATTGACAGACAGGAACGGAAACACATATACCGCTCAGAAGACTGACCGTGATATATACATGAAACTTCATGGTATTGACACGGAAAGTGATATTGACCATGAGGTTGGCAAGCGGACAGATTTGACAACTGAGGGCTTGACGCTGCCAGATAACGTTGTCATCATCGGAACAGTTAATATGGATGATACCACTCATCAATTCTCTCGTAAAGTGATAGACCGTGCGATGACGATAGAGATGAATGGCGGCAAACTGAGTAACATGTTTGGTGGCAGTAAGAACTTGGAATATCTGCCAAAGGAAGAACAGGAGAAATGGCAGAAGAGTTTCCTGCAGCTATACGTGAATGCAGACGAAGTTTTGGAGGCACATCCTAATGAAGCAGAAGATATAATTGAAAAGGTGCCAGCGAAACTTGACAATATTAACAAGGCTTTGAAAGGAACTCCGTTTGAGGTGAGCTATCGTGTACTGAATGAATTAACCATTATGGTTGGAGTATTGCTTGACAGCAAGAAAGAAGGTGAGAACATAGACGATATTATCAACCAGGCTCTCGATTATATCCTGTTGATGAAGATACTACCACGCATAGAGGGCGATTCAGATATGTTCAATCTTTCAAGGGAATTCAAGCAGGAAAACCATGTGGAATATAATAATCGCTTGGAATGGCTGATGGCATTGGCTCCTGAAATCAAAACAAAGGAACATGAAGACGATGATTATCGGCAGACTGCTCGCGAGAAGATAAAGGAAATGATGGAGCGACTGAAAAATCAGGAGTTTACTCGTTTCTGGCCATAAGATTCACATAGGATGCAAACAGACGTTCTCATACTGAAACATGTTGATGGCGACTACGAGGTGATTGCTCGCACGCAGGACATTGGGAACTCTTGGAATAAATTCGAGAGCAGGATTCGCTATGCAAAGAATTCTAACCCAGATATTGAACCGCCTGAGGCTTATTGCTTATATAAAACGCAGGATGAATGTGAGCTGACTCTGTATAGTCCTATAGAGCATAAAGAGGTATCGTTGTCAGATGGAAAAGAGTGGGATCATTTGTGGCCAGTATTCTTTGAGACATGTAAGTATCAGATAAGGATTCAGTTTCACGAAGTTGATGCAGACTCTAAACCTGAGGTGCGACATGTGAGGAAAGACGTGGAGGAAAGTTTCTTTCTTGATGAAGAACAGAATAAGAAAGAGAAGTCGCTCACTGGAGAGTTGGACTTTCTGAACGAACCAGGTGTGTTTCGGTTGGAGTTTTGTTATCAAAAAAACGGGAAACGCAAGGATGCCTATGTCTGCTTCGATGTTGTATCGCCAAAACTTGATACCAAGAATGACTATGCCTCATTGCTGCGTGAGGTAAACGATGAATATCAGGATGTGATTTATCGCTACCTAAGTATCACGATACAGCAATTCAGTCGTGGTCACCTGAACAACGATGCCACGTGGATGCAAGCTTTCCAAAGTATTGTGGATAACTACACGAAGAACGTGAAGTGGGTGATTCAGAATCCTCATACTCAGGTGGTGAAATACAGGACATCGCGTAAGGCAGAGCAAATAAAGCGTTGGACTCCAGAAATGGAGGAGCGATATGCAGAGGTGAAGGCCGAAGGGAAATTGGAAGAATACTATTTCAGCTATGATGAGGCTTGTTCTACTCAAGATACGATGGAGAATAGATTTGTGAAGCACACGCTGAAAAGTATTGGCCATAGGTTAAGTGTAGTTATTGCTAATGTTCTGAGAAGTACACAAGAAGAATTGTCTGAACGTCATCGACAGCAATGGATAGGCTATCAGGAAACACTACGTAAGACACTACACCATCCGTTCTTTAAATCCATTGGGAAGTTTGATGGGCTTAAACAAGAGAGCTTGGTGCTGCAGAACCGCAGTGGATACCAGCAGATATATAAGGACTGGCTGAAACTAAAACGAGGCATCGACCTATATCATGGAGCTGCCAACATTGGTACACTGCAGATATGGGAAATCTATGAGCTATGGTGTTTCATTAAGATGAAGAAGCTGGTAGCCGAAGTAATGGGAATCAAGAGAGGTGAACCTGACTATGAGAGTTTAGTGACGGAACCAAAAGGTTCTTTACTCAATCCGTTTACAGACTCATCACTGGAGCATGTAGTGATGTTCCGATATCCAGCACCCAAAGACGAAGATGATGACATACGAAAGACACAATTGGAAGCTCATAATGGTGATGTTGTGACGTTACATTATCAGCATACATTTAATAGGACTAGTGGAAATGGAGTGTACGGAATGGGCATCCACACAGCAACTACGGAACAAAGGCCTGATATAGTATTGAATATTACCAGAGAATCGGGTGAGGTGGTGCTGACATATCTCTATGATGCTAAGTATCGTGTTATCAATGATCGTGCACTTGACAAAGACTTTGAGCAACAAGATGCTGATGAGTTGTTACGATTATCGGGTGGCGACTATCCTCCAACGGATGCTATTAACCAAATGCACCGGTACAGAGATGCCATCTATTATAGTAAAGAACAGGAGAAGTATCGCTCGAAGGAAGTGATAGGTGGATACATATTGTTCCCTGGTCGTGGTGATGATAAATGTGTTAGGGATCGATATTATAGCAAAAGTGTTGAGGACGTGAATATTGGTGCCTTTCCATTACTGCCTAATGTGAATAAAGAACAAGAAGGCAGTCTGCTTAGGGAGCATTTGAAAAAAATATTGATGGAGAAGGCTACAACAGAGAGTCATGTGGCCAAGGCCAAGCCTCAACGTACGTTGGCATATATCTTAGAGGACGAGAAAGCTGGTATGATTGATGACCTTGTAATGGTAGCTAGAGCTGGTAGCGATGAGAAACGTAACTGGACGTTCGAGAACTGCTGGTACAACATTCCCCTTGACAAAATAGCCGACTCCCCAATTTTACAAGCAAAATATCTACTACTTTTTGTAGGTAATGAGAAGGAAACTGGCAATATCCGGAAGATAGTAAAGTCAAAACATGATGTATGGACGAAAGAACGCTTGTTGGCTGAAGGCTATCCTGACGCAGGACATCCTTCCTATTATATGATGAGAATTCGAAAGGAAAACGGAACGGATGAGTCTTTAAGATATCGTTTGTTTGACTTGAGAAATGTTCCTGCCATAGTTTGGGGTAGTCCCAAAATGCCATTTTTCTTTGTCAGATTGAAAGATTTATTGGGAGCAATATAGATCTGAGTGTTATATATAGAACTTTCGGACATGCTATTCCGTTTGATACTCAATCTCCCTTATAAACAACTCATCAGGTCCCATCCCGTCTTTTGCACACATATACTGGAGAATCCAATTGCCATATTCATC
>CACYKX010000183.1 GCA_902775075.1 uncultured Prevotellaceae bacterium
TTAAGCCAAATGAGCAGAGTCAAGCTCGCTTGAACTCTGCCATGGCGAGAAAAAGTGCGCGGAAGCGAACAACAACGGCATTCTCTACCGTGAGGATGGTACCAAACGCATCGCCGACAGCACCCTCGTCGCCCTTACGCTCATGATAGCCGAGAGCCGGACGCAAGAAAAGGATGTCATGGTGAAAGTGGTCGTGAATTTGATCAACAAGAACAATGGGTAAGGATATATGGGAACAGCTTTATTAGCCATCTGTTTTTGCACCGTGTAGCAAAATTCAAAAAAAATAATTGAATAGAAAAGCAAATTAAGGCATAGTTAATCTATATTGTCTCGTTTCATATATTATTTCGCAACAATAGTATATAAAGCAACTAAAATAAATGCTATCCAACGTTGACTCTTTTCAAATTTTTATTGTAACTTTGGAGCCAATAACCAACATTCAGAATGAATAAGACACTCATAGACAATTCGGAAAGCCTAAAGATGGTCAATACGCTCAATGCTTGTATCTCTGATTCAAGCATTAACACTATTCGTATTGCCACAGGCTATTGGGACATACCAGGCATGGCTTTATTAGCAGATAAGCTACGGGAGTTTCTGAATCGTGAAGATGCCAAGCTGAAGATTATCATTGGCAAGGATCCTTATGTCTATGCCAATATGCTTAAGAAAATCAAGATTGCGAAGCCTAATTACCCAGCAGACTTTATTCGTACGGACATAAACAGTATTGCTGACAATTTGGTCGACAGCTATAAGGAGTCTTTTCAGCTACTGCTTGACAATTGCAATGGCGACAATCCAAAGATTGACATTCACATTTTCAAAACAGATGAAAACGATGAACGGCAGTTCTTCCATTCTAAATGTTATATCTTCACGCATAGGGTGCCCTCGCACCATGACCCAAGCCAATTAATTGATAAAGGTGGCGATTATAATATGTACGCCATCGTAGGCAGCAGCAACTTCACGCGTAGAGGATTGGAGGGCAATTCAGAGCTCAATGTACTTGAGACTGATCAATATGTGATTAACCATCAGCACAATGAAGAAGAAAAAGATGTAAAGGGGCATATTGAATGGTTTGAAGAGAAATGGAGCCAAAGCATAGACTGGTCCAAGGAATTCTTGGAGCAAGTCTTGAAGCCATCCAAGCCTGTCAAGCAAATTGAGAATGATGAGAAAGAGGCCAAAGCTGCACCATTCACGCCATACGAGCTTTATATCAAGCTCCTTCAACTGCAGTTTGGTGATATTATTGACAAGAGCCTGAGCCAACAGATAGAGGCCTATCTACCTGCAAAGGTCAACAGACTCAGTTTCCAAATAGAGGCTGTGAAACGATGCATTGGTATCATGCATGAGCATGGAGGCTTCATGCTTGCTGATGTGGTGGGTTTGGGGAAAACCATTATCGGTGCTCTCATTATCAAACGTTTTCTGTCAATGCCTGAGGATGACGGTCGTGAGCGCAAAGTACTTGTCATCACACCACCTGCGATTCAGTCGGGATGGAAAAAGGCCATTGCGCTTTTCGACAAGGAGTCCGATGACAAAATCGCTCCTTGTATTGACTTCATTACCACAGGCAGGATTGAAAGCTTAGAAGGAGATGATGAAGAAGATGATGATAGCGGAGACAGTGGCGAGTTCGAAGGGGTGTTGCAATACAAAAACTATGGTCTTATTATCATCGATGAGAGCCACAAGTTCCGCAATAGCAACACTTTGATGTATCAATCGCTTGATGAGCTAATACAAAGTATTGGTGCCAACACAGGTGTGTTCCCCTATATAGGTTTGCTATCTGCAACGCCACAGAACAATCGTCCTAACGATTTGAAGAACCAAATATATCTGTTCGAGCGCAACCATAATAGCAGTACACTAAAGAAAGCAGAGGGAGGCGACCTTGACAGATTCTTCGGTGATGTCAGTCGTGAATATGAGTTTCTGATTGACAGAAGAAGCGGCATATCTGATGAGGAACGTCGTCAACGCCTTGACAACTTGTCGAAAAGAATACGCGATTGCATCTTGACGGATATCCTCGAAAGACGCACACGTACTGATATTGAAAAGTATTATAAGGAAGACATGAAGCAACAAGGCATTGTTTTCCCCAAGATTGTCGGCCCCATCGATTTGAAATACATTATGGACGATGAGTTGGCTGGACTTTTCTCTGATACAATGCGCATCATAGCACCTTCCGAAGTGGATAAGCTTCAGTTTGACAATTGGCTGAGATATTATCGCTATCGGATTATTGAGTACTTCGTAGACCCGGCAAACGAACAAAAGCACAAAGGACGTGGCAATCGTACTGTCACTGATGTTGCCAAGCAGCTATCTACTATCATGCAGATATTGCTCGTCAAGCGTTTGGAAAGTTCGTTCACAGCTTTCCGGCAATCGCTGAAGAACCTTCGCCGCTATACAGAAAACATGATCAACATGTGGGATAACGATACGATATTCGTTTGCCCACAAATAGATGTCAACAAGGAACTTGACTTTGAAGCTAAATCCAGGCAGAGTGGCAAGACCGTCACTTTCACTGATTGCGTAGAGGATATCCGTGCGAAAATAAAGAGACTCAACGAGCAAGGGCGTAATGACAGGGGGCAGAATGCCGAATACAAGCGCAAAGACTTCAAACCGGAGTACATCAAGCTGCTGAAGAAGGACTACCAAATCATGAAAGATCTCTTCGATCGCTGGAGTGTTAATTCGGAAGACCCGAAATTCGATGCTTTTAAGGAAAGTCTTGAACCTGAGCTGTTCAACCCTCAAAAGAACACCTCCGGCAAGCTTGTCATCTTCACTGAAGCCATTGACACGGTGAAAGCTTTGAGTCAGGCTGTCAAGGCCAAAAAACACAGACCACTCGTCATCACGGCAGCCAACCGCGATGAAAAGGAACAAGAGATAGAAGCGAATTTTGATGCCAACTACGAGGGAGAATGGAAAGACGACTATGATGTCATCATAACTACAGAGGTGTTGGCAGAGGGTGTCAATCTGCATCGAGCTAATGTCATCCTCAACTACGACACACCGTGGAATGCCACAAGGCTGATGCAACGCATTGGACGCGTCAACCGCATTGGATCAAAGGAGCCTTTCGTCTATGTATACAACTTCATGCCAAGTGCACAGGGCGATGCAGAGATACAACTGGTTCGTAAAGCTTATACAAAATTGCAGTCGTTCCATAACTTGTTCGGAGAGGACAGTAAGATTTTTACAGAGGACGAGACGGTGCGCCACTTCGACATCAAGAAAGCGGTAGAGGGTGAAGAGTCTCCGCTGGAGAAGTATGTGCATGAACTAAAGGAATATCGGGAAGCTCATCCTGAACGGTATGAACAGATAGCCCAGGCCAATGGCAATTGGGAGATTGCTCAGGCTCAAAGCGGAACTGCATATTTCCTTATAAAGGCTCCAAAATCAGCCCGTCTTGCCATTCGTGTCAGACAAGAAGACGAACAATACAAATCTGAGATTATCTCAACACTCGATTTGTTGGAGGATATGCGTGTGCCCGAAAACCAGCAAGGCATGCCACTGCCCTCAAATTGGGATAAGATATCACGTGAGGCAATTAATGCGTACAACCGTTATTTCGTTAGGATTAATAAGTCAAGAGCAGGTGACAAACGCACCCAAGCATTGACGGTCATTGTAGACCTCTATCACAACAAGAGTCTCTCTTCTAAGTCTAAGTCGTTACTCAAAGCCGCACGGCGGTTCGTTGACAAAGGCAGCATCGACGTGATTCGGAAGGTATTACTCATAGATGAGGAACTTAATAATAATCAGCAAAATCTTTTCAAATTGAATCAGGAAGACATCGACATGGTCATTGAAAGAGAAATTGGCAAACTCGTTGCCAATGTAGAAAAGCGACAGGGGGAACCTATGATTGAATTAGGCACCATCAAAGAATGAGATTATGGAAATAGAAGAACTGAAAAAATTCCTACATAGCCCTTACCAAGGCAGCAAGTCCTTTGTCGAGCATATCATCTTTCCAATCTTTGGGCAAGACGATTATGAGGACAATTATGATAAAGAATGGCTGGAGGAAGATTCTTCAAAAAAGAGCCTGGCACTCGCTACTGGTGTAGAAAGTGTCAAACAGGTGGGGTCTATGTACATCGACGTAGAGCCGTTGGTCATTTTCGACATCACCGTTTCTGACCGTGTAAGAATGGAACGCAACAGACAAGGCATACAGAAACTCGTCCGCCAGATGATGGGACCATACTCTTGCGCTTTCATGCTTTTTCACTATCAAGACATGCCTGACTGGGACTGGCGCTTTTCTTTCATGCACAAGGGGGATAAAGACTCGACTTCCACGAGTGCCAAGCGTTATACCTTTTTGTTAGGGCCTAGACAGTCCTGTCTGACAGCGGCTATCAATTTCCATGAGCTCTACGAGCTCCATGGAAGTATAAATGAAGAGGCACTTGAAAAAGCGTTCTCTGTAGAAGCTCTATCAAATGAATTCTTCAAAAGATACAAAAATTACTACGAGAATTTCGTTAGCTATATCACGGGAAAAGCCTATCGGAAAGAAGGCAACAAGTGGGTGGAAAAGGTTGTCAACACAGACAACGACAAGGAGTTTTATGCCCGCTTTGACCACAACGACAAGCGCATTCGCGATTATGTGAAGCGATTGCTTGGTCGCATCACATTCTTACACTTTGTGCAAAAGAAGGGATGGCTCGGCGTGCCAGCTGGGCAAGACTGGAATATTGGAAAGGGCAATTTTGACTTCATGCGCCAACTCTTCTTACAGGCTTCAGAGCAACAAAAGGATGATTTCCTGGATGCGGTTCTCGAGCCATTGTTCAACGCTATCGACACGGACCGCAAGGATGACGATTATCTCTTCGACACAGGCGTGTTAGGCAAAGTTCGGATTCCTTATCTCAATGGAGGACTATTTGAACGCAACGAGGACGACCGCATTCCTTCTCGTTTCCCCAAAGAGCTATTCGCCAATCTGTTGCAGTTCTTCAGCGAATACAACTTCACGGTTGATGAGAATGACCCAGACGACGCGCAAGTGGGCATAGATCCGGAGATGCTAAGCCGCATTTTCGAAAACCTGCTGGAGGACAACAAGGACAAGGGTGCTTACTATACGCCGAAAGAAGTGGTACATTATATGTGCCGCGAAAGCCTTATTGCCTATCTGCAAACGGATTATAAAGACAAAAAACAACAAGATAATATCCGACATTTCGTCGAAACACAGGAAGTTGATGGTATAGAGTCAATAAAAGATAACATCGATAGTCGACTGAAAGAAGTAAAGATTTGCGACCCTGCTATTGGCTCCGGTGCTTTTCCCATGGGCATGCTGAAAGAGATATTCCTCTGCCGTAGCGTGTTGGAAGATGTCACTGACGCTGCGCAAATCAAGCGGGAAATCATCCAGAATAATATCTATGGTGTAGACATAGAGAAAGGTGCGGTGGAAATAGCCCGTCTCCGCTTTTGGCTCTCTCTGATTGTTGATGAGAAATCACCGGAAACATTGCCCAACCTTGACTACAAGATTATGCAAGGTAACTCTTTGCTCACTACCTTCCGTGGACAGTATGTCGATCTTGATATCCATGGTCATACGAAGGGTAGCACTGCTGCTTTGAATTTGAACATGACCAGACTGGCCCAAGCTCAGAAGAAACTGTTCAATGCAGAGGGAGAGGAAAAACTGTTCACCCAAATAAATATCAAACTTATCATTGTGGAGTCAGTGATAGCCCAACTGCAATACGAGTTTGATTCATTCACGAGAGCAAACAACACAGTACAAGGTACTTTAAACTTTGGTACTACTAATGAGAAGAAGATAGCAAAAGTTGTGACCTTCCCTCAAGAGCGCATGGAAATACTTCAAGAATGTCTGCGCTTAAAAGAGCAACTGCTCGATGATACTGTAAGTCGCAAAGTAAGAGCAGAAATGGCTCTTCCCTTTTTCGACTGGCATATGATGTTCAATGATGTCTTCAGCCGACCCTCAAAAGAGGGCTTTGACATCGTAATCGGGAACCCACCGTATGTTAGCGCGCCGACCCAGCTTGACAATAACATCCTAAAGAAACAGCGT
>CACYKX010000184.1 GCA_902775075.1 uncultured Prevotellaceae bacterium
GATACGAAGTCGATGACGACTGAAAATTTTGAAACACACGGCTGACTCAGGTAAGAAAAGATTTAAGGAAGAAAGATCTAAAACTCCTCTCAGCCGATAACTCAAAACAACAGCGTCACAAACAATATTCACCAAAACCGCAGCCGACGGGATAGAAACAGGCGTAGAGAGTATGACACCAGAAGAGTATATAGAGAAGCTGAAGGAGGTGCAGCGCACACTCGACAGCGTAAAGGAAGATCTCGACCGCGCCATCGACAAGATGCAGCGTCGTATCGAGACAGGCTACGAAAGTATGGAACAGGATAGCCGTCTGGCAGCTCTGGCAGGACGTGAATACGTCAAACTGGCTGACAGTAGCATTTATGAAGTAGCAACATCTAAAATTGAATATTAGTGTTATGGGACATCTAACTGATTTTGAACTTATACTTGTTGGCGCATCTATCGCCACATTCTGTTTCGGCTTCAGTGCCTTTATCAAGAACATCTATCTGAAGAACTTTGATACATCGAAGCCATGATTACAAATTATGGGCAGGAAAGGGCAGTCGGCGAGGTCTGGATTGACTCTATCGATGGGGCGAGGGTTATCACCGTTGCCGGTGATGGGTGCAAGGGCTGTGCCTTTGCCACCCTTGCCGGTGGTGCCTGCCCTGGTGCTGTCTATGACCGCCATCCTTGCTGTGCTGCTGACCGCAGGGATGGACGGGATGTTTATTTCAAACTTATTCGTTACGTGCCGGAAGCCAAGGCTCCAGTTCTGAGGATGGCCACCTTCGGCTCTGTGCCGTTCAAACCATTGTCGATATGAAGAGGACATTAAACATCATATTACTTTGGGTGACCAGTGCCGCACTGCTGGTAGACCTCGCCTTCATCGGTTATCTCATGATGTTATCATGACGGATGGATGGGCGCAGTCCGCTATGGTGCGGGCAGCTTCCCGATGGGTCGCTGCCGGTCCTATTCAACGGCAAGGTTGAATAGACCATGTTGTCTGATTACTGTTTACGACGTTGCGAATATATTGCATTGCGTTGCCAAATGTTTGTAGCTCATTCTCATGCTCTCTTAGTGTCTGAAAAACCTCATCGAAATCGTCACGCTCAGCAAACTCTCGCATTTTATCTTGGTTTTTGGGGTTAGCGAAATCTTCTTCGCCAAATTTAACTTTACGCGAAAGATCTTCCATGTAGCTCAGGATCTGGTCTTTGTTCCATTCTCTCAATGATTTCTCGTCATTGTCCGGGATCGGTGATGATGAAGATTCTTTCTGCAACGATACCTTTTTCTTCGATGGGGGCAATGTCTGCAGACGACTCACGTATTCCAAGAAAACTTTCTTATAATTATAGGTCGTCGGTGCCGACTTCCACAACTTACAGAAGTCATTTAATACTTTGATGTCGTTCTGAATCATCTCAATCAAATTTCTCTGTGTGTTCGGTTTTGGGATGCTCCAGATGAACTCTACCAGTCGAGTAAACTCCTCCTGGTCTACTTCTGAAGTTTCAGCAGTGAGATTAAGCACATACTTAGTATTCTCTTTCAGTGGCTGTACCTGGCTCCAGTCAACTAAGCCAAACTTGATAATCGCTGTTGCTATAGCTTCCGGTGTCATATTCTCCTCGCCATACATGTCGAGATACCATATGATCTGAATACGCGAACATTGGATAGAAGATTTACGTCGGCGCAGTTGTCTATTTACTTCATCGACCAAGTAAATTGGCTTGGATGAACTGACCATCTTATCAAGCTGCCCTTGGAGATGCTTCGCCCATCTTTCTTTGAACTGCCAAAGGTGGCGTTCGTCGACGGGACGTATTGGTACCGATGCTGGAAACTTGAAGTCATCGATCAATTTCTTCAGCTTCTTTCCTTGTTTTAAGACGTCTGCAAACTCTGCATCAGGCAGACAACCATCTTTCTTCAGCAGCTCATACGCCTGCCCTACACTTAAACCTGTCAGAGTTTTAATTTGACTGATTACGTAATCTCGAACCTTGCGGTTACATTCAATTTCTATCTTCTGCATGACCTTATATATTTATTACCATTATCGTTTTCGCCTTATGCGATTCTTTTCTTGCAAAGGTATTTCAACTCTCCAACTTTTCAAAGTTTAAGAGTAATTTTGTCTTGATTTAACTCATTTAGGATTTTGATTGTCTCAAATGTGTTAAATCAAGAGAAATGTTCTTCGATTTTCGAAGACCACAAAGCCACTTCGTAACTTTGCCGTAACTCCCGGAGTTAGGCGGGAAGTGGCAGGTGGTACACAACGGCCTCTAACGATGCCATTATGTACACCTTCCCATCCCGCCCTTGCAGGGGTAACGTGCCCTCTTAGTCGGGCACTTCAAACATAATGTATTACTCATTTTTTTAATATTGATGATGATGGAAGATAAAAAAATGAAGCCAAAGGGGGTATCTGAAAAGAGAAATAACGATAACCAGATACACCTCAGAGAGAAGGACAAGGCGAAATGGGTGAAGAGATCTATGAACGGTTTCGGGAAGCCAAATTATGCTCTGAGCAACATGATAAGGTATGCGGTTAATCACATGGATGATGGCGTTGGGGTAAGCCTTAAAGATGCGGACTCACTGATAAGATGCATCTCAGATAACCGTATGGTTCTCGCGACCTTCGAGGCAGACTTTCGACGAATAATTGAGGAAGTTAACCGTCTGGGAAACAACGTTAACCAGATAGCAAAGAAGATAAATCTGCTGATGTTGAAGGCCGAAGAAAACGGAACAGAATTTAACGAACAATGTCGCGAATTGATAGGGTTCAGGAATGACACACTTGAAAATATGGCAGCAATAAGAAAGATAGTGAGGGACTACAAAGAAACTGTAGGGAAGGATAAAAACGCAATTTCCGACATTCTTTTAGAGGAAGATGAGCTACTTACAAGATGTCTGGTTTTCCCTCCTGTCGGTGATTTTAAGTTGAAAGTCGGGCAGTTGTTGAGGGCATTAGAAGACTATATAAAGACGGATAGGAATGGTTATATTAATTCGTCCGTTGACATGTTGATAGACGAATTGGAATACTTTAGAAATAAAACAGATGAGTAACAATGGACAGAGCAAACGTGAAAATACTGGGCAATGATGCAACTACTTTTGCGGCATGCTTCTACAACGAAAAGAAGGTGGCAGAGGGTAAAGCTGTATTTCTCAGAATGAAGAATTTCGAGGAACTGGAGAAGTATAATATTCATTCTCCAGTGGTGCTGAGTCGCTACTTTAGAAAGATAGCAGATCGTAACTCTCAGGTCGTTCATCCACAGAAACACATAATGTTTTCCCTGCCCGGAAAGCCGACAGAAGAGGATAAACAACGATTGTTGGAACTGGGGATCAAGGTGCTTGAAGATATGGGATATGCAGGACAACCAATGGTGTTCTGGGGGCATCTTGACTCTGGTCATTACCATATTCATGGTGCCACGGTGACAGTTAACAAGACCACAGGAGAATGGATAAACAATTACTGCGAGGGCATAAAAGCCAGGCGTTTGCTTGATAAATTGCTTGGATATAATAAGAAAGACAAGCTCGAAAATCTGCTGAAGTATAAGTTTGAGTCAAGGGAACAATTTCTTAATTTGCTACGTGCTGTCGGCTATAGGCAGTCATTCTACAACAGTGAGATTGGCGTTGTACATGTAAGACGCGCTCAGGAGGTTCTTACTAACTTTACCGATGAAGAAATCAACAACCAGATAGAAGCAACAGGGAAGAATAAAGATAACGAGAAGGAGCGTATCAAGCAGCTTAAAGGTATTATTCTTGACCACCGGCGCAGGTCGATGGAATACCTGGTTGATGACCCGGAAGTCGTGAAAACCAAGAAAGGGAAAAAGCATGTGGTGACGGACAGTAAGAAAGGTGCAAAGGGTGCTGCTTTTGATGGGCAGAGTGCCTTGGGGGACGATATTAAGGGTATCCGGAAGGCACAATTTAAGCTGTTCTTGGAGGAATTGAAAGAGAAATTTGGGCTGTCGGTGGTGTTCTCGAAGTGGGATGGTGAGGTCAAAGGTTACACTATAGTTGATAATAATAAGAAGATAGTATTCAAGGGTAGTGACATTATGCCCTTGGAACAACTTCTTAATCCTGATTGGCGCAAAGGACAGGAGAAAGGAACTGTCATATCTTCAAATGAAGCCGCCCATACAGTAGATGTCATCCAATCAGAAAAGATACCAGATGACGAAATGGCATATCTCGATGAAGAGCCATTTGATCGTAGTACTATTCGGGATTATGAATTAGCAGAGTATATTATAGAGGAATGCGATAGAAATTATGTCTCAACCAATGGTATATATTCACCTAACCTTGATGATCTGGAAATGACGGTTGAAGAAGCAAGAGAAAAAGCCTTATATTTGCTGGATAAAGCTATCTACGAAAATGATAATGGTGATAGAAAAGAAGCCGAAAAGACTGCTGATGCCGCTGTAGCATATGCTAATTATGTCGCTATGGGAAAGAAAAAGAAGCAGATTATCAAACCGACTCCAACAGTCACTCAGAAGCCGGTTTCTACGCGTCCTGCTCATCATCATACCCCAATACAGACCGAGCCGACAATACACGAAAAGTGTCTTGATGATATTGAGAATGCAAGAAATGTATTAGAGAATATGTTCAAGGATCCTTTCTCGCGCAAAGAAATACTCGAAGAAAATATAATTGGGATAGCAAAGGGTATAGTCGCTCGAGGTTATGAAGAAAAAATGGATATCTTACATCTGCCTACCCTGGAATTGATGTCGCTACATCTTGTTGACGAAATTAAAGAAGACTGGAATCGCAAAGATCCTGTCAAACTTGATGTCAGGGATAGTGTAGTAAAAGGATATCTTGGAATGATACTCTCTGCTATGCAGAGTACGGGTGTCGGTGGCGGGGAAAATAATGAACTGCCCAAGGATAGCGATGACAAGTATAGATGGTGGCAGAATATGTTCAACATGTTCTTACCTCGCAGATCTTCGTCACAGAGCCAGAGAACGACAAAAAAAAGATGAACATGCCACTATTATTTACCGATGCTGATATTATCCCACGCCTAACTTTCCAAGTCGCATGATGATGGAAGTCTGGCTTCTGCCCAGCTTCTGAGAAATATACTTTATAGTTTTTCCTTCTCTATGAAGGGTTAGCAAGAACCTGTCTTCTGCCTTCGTCCATTTTTTGTTGGCATTAGGATGTAGTGTTTGGCTTTCCTCTGTTACCTTCTCGGGATTCAGAAACTCATCGACAAATACAGAAGGATAACGCCTGTCATACATCACTATTGTCTTAACCTTGGCTCTGGTGATGGCAACATAGAATAACCGCCGTTCCTCGCCGTGAGGATATTTATCACTCTTGGTCAATACCACATCGAGGACAGGATCATCACTGACCATCGACGGGAAACCATACACATCCCTGTTGCACTGGAGGATGATTACATAATCTGCCTCCAGTCCTTTTGACTTGTGCGCCGTCAGAAACTCTATCTTCCTGCCGTTAATGACATAGAAGAACTTTCCGGCCTCCTTGATACTCTGATACATGAAGGACAGATAATAGTCATCGAATGAGTATCTTCCAAGCAGGAAAATGGATTTGTCTGCAGGGATGGTGCCCACCAGATGACCTATGACGTTGCAATAGTCATTCCTGTCATACGGCTGGAAAAGTAGTTCCGTCTTTGCCAGGTCACTGAACGGGTGAATATTCTTCCTGATCTGGACTGCGTTCTTCTGGATGAACCAGGAGGAATAGCTCACCAACGGCTCACCGAACCTGTAGGTGGTCTCTATCTTGTTCATATCTGTTGGCCCGAAGAACTCTTCAAAGCTGTTGAACAGTGCCATGTCACTGCCAGAGAAACGATAGATGCTTTGCCAGTCATCACCTACACAGTATAGCTTTGCCGGAGGATTACCGGCTCTGAGGGCAAGTAGGAACTGGTATCGGTCAACACTGATATCCTGGAACTCATCGACAATGATATAGTCGTACTGGACAGGATGGTATTGCTTACAAAGCTCCGTAGCCGTCAGGATGGCATCGGTAAAGTCTATCTGCCCTCGCTTATGAAGCTCTTCCTGATAACTGTCA
>CACYKX010000185.1 GCA_902775075.1 uncultured Prevotellaceae bacterium
GTCTTCTCTGTAATAGCAAGAGTCTTAACACCCTTACCACCACGGTTAGTAACACGATAATCTTCTACCTGTGAACGCTTACCATAACCTTGTTCGCTCACAACCATAACAGTCTCATGCTCTGGATCATTAACTACGACCATGCCGATTACTGCATCATTTTCATCATCAAGTCGCATACCACGAACACCAGTAGCCGTACGACCCATGGTACGAATGGTATTCTCATGGAAACGAACAGCACGACCATTACGGTTAGCCATAATCAATTCATTATTACCATTAGTAAGGCGAACATCTACGACTTCATCGTTCTCGGCGATATTGATAGCGATCACACCATTAGCACGTGGACGAGAATACTGTTCGAGCAATGTCTTCTTCACAGTACCATTCTTAGTTGCGAATACTATATAATGTGAATTGATGAATTCTTCATCGCTCAAACCTTTTCCACGTAAGCGAAGGAATGCATTTACGCTATCATCAGAATCAATGTTCAACAGGTTCTGAATAGCGCGCCCCTTAGAATTACGGTCACCTTCTGGGATTTCGTAACACTTAAGCCAATAGCAACGACCCTTCTTGGTGAAGAAGAGCATCGTCTGATGCATTGTAGCAGGATATATATATTCGGTGAAATCCTTATCGCGAGTACGAGCACCCTTAGAACCTACTCCACCACGAGCTTGCTCACGGAAATCTGCAAGTGGGGTACGCTTGATATAGCCCAAATGACTTACTGTGATAACCACAGGATCGTTAGGATAGAAATCCTCTGGATTAAATTCGTGATCGTCTGGCTTAATCTGTGTACGACGCTCATCGCCATATTTCTCTTTTACCTCATTGAGCTCATCCTTCATCACCTTCTTGCAAAGTTCAGGATCGCTC
The DNA here is from genome assembly GCA_902775075.1 of uncultured Prevotellaceae bacterium. The sequence continues at coordinate 895 of CACYKX010000185.1, forward strand.
AAAATCTGATTAAGATATTCAATCTGCTTCATCAACTCATCGTATTCAGCATGTAACTGATCCATGCGAAGACCTGTAAGCTGACTGAGTCGCATATCTACGATAGCCTTACTCTGAAGTTCGTCGAGTTCGAAACGCTGTTCCAAATTACGCTGAGCATCAGAAGGGGTTTTACTTGCACGAATAATATGTACAACTTCATCGATATTATCACATGCGATGATCAATCCTTCGAGGATATGAGCACGTTCCTGTGCCTTACGCAACTCGTACTGTGTACGGCGGATCGTTACATCATGACGATGCTCTACGAAATACTTGATACAATCTTTCAGTCCAAGCAGACGTGGACGGCCTTTAACCAACGCAATGCAGTTAACAGAGAATGAGCTCTGTAGAGCTGTCATCTTAAACAACTTGTTAAGTACCACATTTGCATTTGCATCACGCTTCACGTCAATCACGATACGCATACCTTGACGACCAGATTCATCGTTAGCATTAGAGATTCCATCGAGCTTGCCTTCTTTTACTAATTCGGCGATATATTCAATAAGCATCTGCTTATTTACTCCATAAGGAATTTCAGTGACAACGATCTTATCATGATTCTCATCACTTTCGATTTCGGCAGTAGCACGAATCACGATACGTCCTCGACCTGTTTCATATGCATCCTTCACACCTTGGATGCCATAAATAGTAGCACCTGTAGGGAAATCTGGAGCAGGGATATACTTCATCAATTCATCGAGTTCGATATCAGGATTATCAATATACGCACAGCAACCATTGATGACCTCACGCAAATTATGTGTAGGAATATTCGTAGCCATACCTACAGCGATACCGTTACCACCATTAACAAGGAGATTAGGAATCTTAGTAGGCATTACAGACGGCTCCTGCAAAGTATCATCGAAGTTGTTGACCATATCGACGGTTTCCTTATCAAGGTCGTCCATAATATGTTCACCCATCTTACTGAGTCGGCACTCCGTATAACGCATAGCAGCAGGAGAGTCACCATCCACAGAACCGAAGTTACCCTGACCATCAATAAGTTTATAACGCATATTCCATTCTTGACCCATACGAACCAAAGCGCCATAAACAGAAGAGTCACCATGAGGGTGGTATTTACCAAGCACCTCACCTACAACACGAGCACACTTCTTGTAAGGTTTATCACTAGTATTTCCAATACCCAGCATACCGTAGAGGATACGACGATGCACAGGTTTGAAACCATCGCGAACATCTGGAAGGGCACGAGCTACAATTACCGACATAGAATAGTCGATATAAGAGCTCTTCATCTCTTCTTCGATGTTGATTTTCAAAATTCGATCATTATCGATCGTCTGATTTTCATCCATTTTCTTATGATGTATTTTATTTATATTTCTCGTTTAAGGCCATTTATTTTCGTTCTAAGCGATTTTAAGGTCCAAAAAACATGGCAAAGATACAACATTTATTCTATATATAAAAGTCTTTAAAGCAAAAAAAACGTCTTTTCTGCGATTTTACTTTTTTACATCTTCTTTCTTATTTTTTTGGCACACCCTTTGCTCTATATAATAGAAAATGCTATCTTTGCAAGATAGTATAGATAATGTAGAACTATAAAAAGAAAGGATATAACAAAATGACCAGTCAGTTTTCGCCTAAAGTTTCAGAAATCCTTGCATTCTCACGCGAGGAGGCTTCTCGTCTGGCCAGTCGTTCAGTAGGTCCGGAGCATCTTCTTCTCGGAATATTAAGAGAACGAGATGGCATCATTCCCGACCTATTTTCTAGTTTTGAAATCAACATACAAGATATCAAGAAAGAACTAGAATATAAAGCTAAAGAAGACGAGATTCAAGAACCGATAATAACATCGGAACTTGTATTAAACCAACAAGCAAGCAATATATTAAAACTATCTGTGTTAGAGGCTCGTGTGCAGCATACACAGATTGTCGACATCCAACATTTATTGCTTGCTTTGCTTCATGATCAAACCAACAATGGAGCTAAACAAGTATTAGAAGAAAACAATATGAATTACGAAGACACTCTATCCTACCTCAAGAAGATTACTTCCACCCCTATAGAGGATGGATTACAAATACCTGACGAGGAAGATGAGGAGGATGATTCTATGATGACAAACAATATGTCATCACAGAATAGCAAGAATACGACAACTACAGAAAAGAGAAGTAAATCAAACACTCCTGTACTTGACAATTTCTCTATTGACTTGACAGCAGCTGCTCAGGAAGACAAGCTAGACCCTGTCGTAGGAAGAGAAAAGGAAATACAACGTGTTACCGAAATCTTAGGTCGCCGTAAAAAGAACAATCCTATCTTGATAGGTGAACCCGGTGTCGGAAAGAGCGCTATCGTAGAGGGATTGGCTCAGTTGATCGTGAAACGCAATACATCGCCTGTATTATTTGGAAAACGCGTAGTAAGCCTTGATATGACTTCTATTGTAGCAGGCACAAAGTATAGAGGTCAGTTTGAGGAGCGCATAAAAGCTCTTATCAAGGAACTGGAGCGCAACCCAGACATCATTATCTTCATCGATGAGATTCATACAATCATAGGAGCAGGATCTGCTCCAGGTTCTATGGATGCTGCCAACATCTTGAAACCAGCATTGGCGCGCGGAGCCATACAATGTATTGGCGCAACCACACTCGACGAGTATCGTAATTCTATCGAAAAGGATGGTGCTTTGGAGCGTCGTTTCCAGAAAGTTGTGGTGGAACCTACTACAAAGGCTGAAACTTTGCAGATCTTGGAGAATATCAAAGACAGATATGAAGCTCATCATCATGTGAAATATACTGACGAGGCATTGATGGCATGTGTCAAATTGACAGATAGATATGTCACTGACAGATTCTTCCCAGATAAGGCTATTGATGTTCTTGACGAGGTAGGTTCACGCGTACATCTTAAGAATGCGATTATTCCACCGGAGATAACAGATTTACAAAAAGAAATCGAAGATTTGAAACTCAAAAAGCAAAGTGCTGTTCAAAATCAAAACTTTGAGTTAGCCGCTGGATTTCGCGATAAGCAGTTGAGTATGGAAAAACAACTGCAAGAACTGGAAGCAAGTTGGGCAAAAGGAGAAACTGGTGACAAGGTTGAGGTAGACGACGAACAGGTTGCCGACGTAGTAAGCATGATAACAGGAGTACCTGTACAGAGAATGGCAGAAAACGAAGGCGTAAAACTTCGTAATATGGCTAACATACTGAAGAATGATGTCATCGCCCAAGATAGCGCTATCGACAAGATGGTGAAAGCCATTCAAAGAAATCGCGTAGGATTAAAAGACCCTAACCACCCTATCGGTGTCTTCATGTTCTTGGGGCCAACAGGTGTAGGTAAAACTTACCTCGCTAAGAAATTGGCAGAGCAGATGTTTGGCTCTACTGATGCTTTGATCCGTATAGACATGAGCGAATACACCGAAAGTTTCAATACAAGTAGACTTATTGGTGCACCTCCAGGATATGTAGGTTACGAAGAAGGCGGCCAATTGACAGAACGCGTACGCCGTCATCCTTACTCTATCGTATTGCTCGATGAGATTGAAAAGGCACATGGTAATGTCTTCAACCTATTATTACAAGTACTTGACGAAGGTAGACTTACCGATGGTAATGGTCGATTGGTTGATTTCCGAAATACCGTGATCATCATGACATCAAATGCCGGAACACGTCAGCTCAAGGAATTCTCTCATGGTGTAGGATTCACCGCTGGTGGTACTTCAGGCATAGCAATGGATGACAACGATAAAGCTTATGCTCGTTCTATCATCCAGAAGAGTTTAAGTAAGCAATTCTCACCAGAATTCTTGAATCGACTTGATGAAATCATCACCTTCGACCAATTAGACCTTGAGGCTATCAAGAAGATCATAGATATAGAACTAAGAGGACTTATTGGAAGAATCGAAGGATTAGGATATCATATTGCACTCACAGATAAAGCCAAGGAATTTGTTGCCACTAAGGGATATGATGTACAGTTTGGTGCACGTCCTTTAAAGAGAGCTATCCAGCAATACATCGAAGACGGCATCTGTGAAAAGATCTTGAGTGGAGATATTCAGCCTGGTGATACCATCTCGATAGGGAAAAATCCTAATAAGGAAGAATTAACATTCAAATAATTTTTCTCATAAAATATAAAGATGTCGCGAAAAAATCGCGACATCTTTTGTTATTTAAAATAAAAGTAGTATATTTGCAATCGGTTTCGCCGATATGGCTCAGTTGGTAGAGCAACGCATTCGTAATGCGTAGGTCCCGGGTTCGAGTCCCGGTATCGGCTCACTCGCGGAATTAGCACATCGGTAGTGTACGGGCTTCCCAAGCCTGAGAGGCGGGTTCGATTCCCGTATTCCGCTCTCTTTTCGTGAATAGAGCAGTCTGTTTTTACTCTCCCCTTCATCTGTATAAATATACCACGAAAGCGTATAAATATGACGGGTGAACTTTCGTTTTCCAAAAGTTGAACTTTTGCGTTCTAAAAGTTCAACTTTCAGGCGCTAAAAGTTCAACTTTTACACGCTGAAAGTGGCACTTTTGGAAAGCTGTATATAACGAATTGAAAATCAGGACTTTGTAAATTGTCCTGCAATACGGATGCAACTGTATAAATATACAATTATGAAGGTTTGTAAAGCTGCTTATTCTTCGATGCAGAAATTTGTCGGAAACACCTCGGATTTGTAAAGATAGTAGAACGTTTTGCGGACTTTTATTTCAAAAAAGCGGATTGACGGAATAGTCCAGTTGCTCCTACCCCACTTCATTTTGTTTCAGCGCAATCTTGAACTCTTAAACTGTGATTTAAGTTTTATTAAGCAAATTAAACATATAAAAGTGTACAACCTATTGATTTTTTTTGTAATTTTGCAACGTTTTTAAAAACATTTTGCTTTATTAAATTGTAAATCAGCCACTTAACAACTTTTGCACGTTAAATGAGACAACTGAAAATCCAAAAGAGTATTACCAATCGCTCGAGTGAGGCACTGGACAAATATCTGGTGGAGATTGGACGTGCGCCATTGATTTCTATTGATGAAGAGATTGAATTGGCGCAGAAAATCAAAAAAGGCGGACCGGAAGGCGAACGGGCTAAGGACAAGTTGGTCACAGCCAACTTGCGTTTCGTCGTGTCCGTTGCCAAACAATATCAGCATCAGGGACTTAC
>CACYKX010000186.1 GCA_902775075.1 uncultured Prevotellaceae bacterium
ATGCCCAGCGTCCCGGCGGCTGCCACCTGGTCGGCGTCGGCTTGGTAGTCCTCGTACCACTGCTGAATGGCCGTCGTCTCAGCCTCGTAGGCCGACTTCCGCCGCTGCAACCCTGTTAACCTTAAATCTAATACTATGAAAAACACGTTGCAAATATATAGCTATTTCTTAAAGAAATAAGCATTTTAACATAATTTTCAATGATTTTCAACAAAAATTAGTGCTATCCTAACAAAAAATGTGTAATTTTGCACCAGAAATGACATGAGGGATGCCTCCTAACAGTAATGCGGAGGAGGATTTCATAGACATCGTTAAGATGGGCTTCACAAACGGCAACATCCCTCTATAGCAAATAAGAGGATGCTTCATATCGTAAGATTGAAGGTTATAATAACACCAGAAATGGTCAACAAAAATTGGGACATCCTCTACAACACAAGGCTTAATCATGTATTACATGGTTAAGCTTTTGTTTTACTTTAAATATTTCAAAGTGATTCATTGAATTGAAAAAGGGAACCTCATATGAGATTCCCTGAAGATCAGGAAAGGTCAAAGACCTTGGAAACATCGCCGCCTTTCTTGACTTTCGGGAGCCTGACTGTCCCGTATTTCCTTTCATACTCATTGATAATTTTGTCAAAGGCAAGGTTCATCAAATCCTTGATTGCAATACCCTCTCTGGCGGCTATCGTCCTAATCTTTGTAACCTTGTCATCATCTGCCATCGTGCAGAATCTGATAACTTTATTGTGTAAGGCCGGGCGGCCTCTCCTGGTATTGTTCTGCTCTTCAGCGGCAGAATCATCTTTCACAGGAGTATCTTCTTTTTCTTCTGTAGGCTCTGATGACTGTACATTTGAGAACAGTTTTTCAAGCCCTTTTTCAAAGTTCTTCTTTGCCATCGTATATTACTTGAAATAGTATTACTAATAATAATATTACTATGATTAACACACTCAGAATCAGCCTCTTTTGATAATCTCCTCAACCAATGAACCATAGTCCTTTGCACCGTTACACTTGGGATTATAGGTATAGATGTCAGTAGAAGAAAGAGGTGCTTCTGCCACTGAGATATTCTCGCGAATCTTCGTCTCAAAGATGATATTGCCGAACTGTTTCCTCAGTTGGTTCTCCAGAGCCTTATTGAGGTTCCTGCCATGCCAACGAGTGAAGATGATACCAGAAAGCTTCAGCTCCTTATTGGCACGTTTCTTCACCATTTCTATACTCCGTATGAGTGTATTCATACCTCGTGTCGGCAGTACTTCGGCAGTCATGGGGATATACAGGTCTGTCGATGCCACCAGGGCGTTGATGGTAAGAAGTCCAAGTGATGGAGGACAGTCTATGATAATATAGTCATACTCCCGTTTCACCTCTTCAAGCAGTTCAAGGAGGATATACTCCCGATCCATCTTGGTGGACAACTCCAGTTCAGCCGATGATAAATCAAGACTCGAAGGGATGATGTCAACATTCTCCATGACATGGACTATACTCAATTCATGTCCTTCTATGAGTGTGTCATAGAGAGTCATGGGCGGTTCCTCTTCCAGAAGGCTGCTCGTCAGGTTCGCCTGAGCGTCAAGGTCAACCAGAAGAACCTTGAATCCCCTACGTGCCAGGCCCACACCTACACTTGTTACCGTGGTGGTCTTTCCTACTCCACCCTTGTGATTTGCTACAGATATAATTTTTGTCTTATTCATACTTACTTATTCGATTACTATTACCTACTATGCATCCACAAAGTTAAGTCTTATTTCAAGTAATACGGTAATATTATTCATAAAAATACCGTCCCTCAAAACTATTTAACTTCGGTTTGCGATTATTTTTAGCTCTTGTTTTCCGAAGGAGTTTCCATGAGTACCACAGATGGCACTCAGCCAAGAGAAAAATACTCACCTGTCCCTGCGGAAATCATTTCTCCTGTCACCTCTCCACCAGCCACCAAGAATGGCGAAAAACATTCGGAATACGATGGGGATGATGATGATTGCCGTTATATCATTCATACGCAATGTGTTTAGTTAATACTCAAAAGAGATTGACCACCCGGACTCCCTGGTTCGTGGCCTTCTTCACCGTGTAGTAGGTTCCACCCTTCTCCCGACCATCATAGTACGCTATCAGAAGATTAGAGTGGTCAACCATGAACTCGTCCCGTTCAAGGTAGCAACGAGTGTAGTAGCTCTCACTGAGCACTATCACCTCGTCGGCCTGGTTCATCAGCCGTTCATAGCGGAGCTTGTCTGTAGGCGAGTAACGCATGGACTGCCCATTGAACGGGATTGCAGCAGTCAGAGTAATATCTGGGAAGTCAACCTTCATAGATACGACAACCTCTGCCGCAAGCATATCAAAGCCGATGGCAAAGCCGCTGATGAAATTACGGATGCCATGCTCATAAGCCTTGGTAATAGAGTCTCTGAGACGTGCCTTAATGCAGTCCCTCATTGAATACTGACAGGATCGATGTCCTGTGAATGCTGCCGAGACAGCCTTACTGAATCTTGTTTGTTCCATATTGTAACTTTTATGATTGTGGTCTGTATTTGTATGATGTCTTTCCGAGAAAGAATCCGTTGGTTACGTGCGCCCCAACCTTTTCAAGCTGAGAGGTGAAATAGCAGAATGAGGTGCCGGTGGTTACGATGTCATCCCATATACACACATTCTTGCCAAAGAAGAATGGCGCATCAACCTCGATGGAGTTCTGCTCGTTCATGCGCTGCTCACGGATTTCTTTCTTGACTTTCGTTCCATGGACTGAGGTGCGCTCTCCCAATACCTTAACATGGGAATAGCCGTCAATGGCACCCGAAAACTGACATACAAGGGCTGAAAATGCCTTGTTGCGTATCTCGTTCTTCTCTTGGCTGCTTGCAGGAATGCAGGAGAAAACCACATTCTTCACCTTACGTCCGTATATCCTAACAAGTTCCTTGGCAACACACTTTGCGATGCTCTGCTGAAGGAGTCCGGATTTGAAGTCATAGACCATCTGACGCGAAAAAATATCCTCGATGCCTATGTTCTTAATGCGCATAGGATAATAGCGGAGGAAACTATATAGTTCCTTGTCCTCTTGACCCTTGATGTAAACCTTGACTTTTTCCATGTTGCTTGAAAGCTTTTATTTCCCTAACTTTGAAGCCTTTCGGCCAAGTGATCGGGAAGATTTTTCTGCTTTCCGAAGTGTGGCTGATGCAAAACAGGCAAGTCTGACATGAAGAATACTCTTTTCTGAGGAAAAGGAAGATTGTTCATAAGGCACGACTTGCAGATTGCAGCGGACACGGTAACTTCGCAGAAAAAGATTCCCGGAATCACGCGGGCGACAAGGAACCTGGGAAACAGGATCATTATAAGAGTGTACTCCGATGTACTTCAGTGAACTTCAGTGTACTTCGGTGGACTATAAGTGTACTTCGGTGGACAATGGTGTACTACGATGGATAGCATTGTTCATCGATGTATAACAGTCGATAACGGTCGCTACTTGTTGTTATCGACCGCAAACGATGGCGAGCCAGACAAACTAAAACAGTTTATGTCAAGCTATAAGAGTTGACCAACAGAGTTTATAGAATAGTTGCTTCGCCCTTCAGACGGGATGATCTGAAGGGCGAAGCCGCCACGTCAAGGCACTAAGCCGACTTCTTGCCTATTCGTTTATTAAACTCATTGGCATAGAACACCCCTAACAAATACTGTTCCAGCTGCTCCAGTGGCAGGTATTCAGTACAACGTGTCCCGAACTCTCCTGGTGACGGAACCACATAAACGGCATATTTTGCCCCACATCTGGCATCCGCTGCTCTTAGAACAGCCTTGGGGTTGATTTCCGTTACCCAACGCTCTATCATTGATTTACGCTCCTTGTTCTTCATATCGCTTGCTGTTCAATGGTTATAATAAGCTCCAGTCATTAACGAGCCACACTTCAATATCATAGTTTGTCTCATAGCCCTGCGTCTGGTAGGCGAACTCCAGTTCCTTGCGGAGTCTGCGCCTTACTTCGGCTTCCAACACCCGTTTTGAGGTATGCTTTATCTCGTCCTCGTCGAAGAACTCTTCCAACTCAATACGATGGTTCTTTACAATGGCATTCACTGCTGCCCATTTGCTTGTGAACACTCCAGCACACTCTCTGTGGCTAAGGCTGTGCCAAGCATCCGTCTCGTAAACTACAAAAATCTGTCTCATAATACTTGGGGATTATTGGGAATAGGCAGCGTCCTTGCCACCTATCCCCAAAGTGATTTATTTTCCTATCTCTGCAATAATGAAGTCTATATGACCAGCAAAGATTTCGTCAATATCAATCTCATGCTCAAAACTTCGGTCATTCTTCTCGTCGCCAATGATGGTGAAATCCCCATCCTTGTCAACTCTCACCGATAGGATAACCACATCACAAGGCTCTTCATAGTCGTAGGCTGCTACGATAGGACATTCACCCTCGAAGTGCCATTCAAAGCCATCATCCACCATTTCGCCACGAAGTCTGAGCCTTTCGGCAAGTTCCTTCTGCTCACGGTGTTTCACCTCCTGCACACTGTCATAGATTGAGAAGTCCTTGAGTTTTCCATCACGGACAAAGTGCAACTCTTCCCCATCCGAATGACAGATGCCGTATTCATGGAACTGCACCGGCACAAAGTCGATGGGTGCCGCCATCCATGAAATGTTATTCAGTGAATAGTCATGTTCAGCCAAGAATTGCTCGATGTCCTCGTCAATCATGTGATCTGGAACGTTCAAAACCTCGATGCGCACATTTGCGCTGTCCATTACGATAATCTTCATATTCTACGATAATAAAGGGTTATACAATTAGTCCTTGTCATAAAGCCTGGAGAGGAAAGCCTGCAGTTCTTCATCCTCAATCTCTGCGAGAGTGCAAGGCTTGAATTGCTTGTCCTGCTCAAATCTCAACATGCCAAGTCCGTATTCACTTGCATCATAGGAGACACTGGCCATTTCATTAGCCGAAGCATAGCCATACTCCGTTTCCTGCAATCCTGCCACGATACCATAGAAAGTGAAGTCGTTGCCTTCCTGCTGTCCTTCCATAATATACCAGCGAATATTGCCGAGAGTTAATAACACGATGCAGGTTGCATCCTTCTTCTTGCCATCCTGTGAATAGAGAGGATAGCTCTTCAATGCCTCTTCCAGTTCTGGAGTAATCAGGCGGTTTTGAATGTTGTTTGTTGTCATAGTTCTGAAACTTTTTATTTCCCTTTCTTTAAGCCTTTCGGCCTGTGATCGGGAAGATTTTTCTGCTTTCCGAAGTGTGTCCTGAGTTATACAGGCAAGTCTGGCGTGAAGAATACTCTTTTCAGCAGAAAAGGAAGATTGTTCACAAGGCACGACTTGCAGATTGCAAGGGACACGGTAACTTCGCAGAAAAAGAATCCCGGAATCACAGATGGCGACAGGAAGATAATCGAAGTATAACAATATGGGCGGGATGCCAAGGCTGGCGGTCACAGCCAGTGATGGTAAAGAGAAGTGTCATCTTGCCGAAAAGACGGTAACGGTGAGGAAGGAGTGTTTAGTTCCTTCCCCACCCTTACTGGCAAAGGCAGGATGACTCTTCTCTCCATCACCTTTCTGCGAGTGATGTTTTGTTCTTTGTCGTATCGACCAAGAAGAAAATATCGCTGGCAAGCAGAAACTGTCACTGTCGGCCCTGGCATGGTGTGGGCGTAGGTTATCTAAAGAAGCCCTGTTTACAGCGTATAGACAGATACAGCGAAGCATATAATTTCAGTAGAAGAAGGGTTGGGAAATAAAGTCTTCAGATCTGCCAGGCAACCTTCTCGGCAAATGGTCATGCAGTCAGCAAAAACAGATGATGGCAAATTATCAGATCGGGATCGAGGTCAGCTATTGCACGTCCGGCAGCATCGATGAACGCATCTTCAAACTGTGAGATCATATCAGATGTAAGATCACGGTATCTGGTCGAAGTATACGGCATTATATCCGACATGCCGACAACAGGGAACGGCAGAGTGCCGAACTTTGCCTGCGTAGCTTTACACGGAACTGCAAGCAGATCTGCCTTTTTTTCAGAGAAAAAGAAA
>CACYKX010000187.1 GCA_902775075.1 uncultured Prevotellaceae bacterium
CTCTTTTCTGAAGATCTCGTCAAGGATGTTGGTCTGTACGCCACCTATCAGGTTGATACAAGGACGGGTGATGCTCATCGGAAATGCCTCGGTCTTCCTAACAGCCTTTATCGGCTGGCCACTATAAGCAGACAGCAAATCTTCTATCAAATTACTCTTTGCACTATACCTCTTTACAGAATTGAACAGTGCCACCACCTCATCAACGAGTAGTACGATGCCGCGTGGGTTGTCATAGTGGATGTTTAGCATAGCCTCTGAGGTGAAGTCGGATATGACGGTCTGCACCAGACGGGGCTTCTCCATCGGTTCCTTCACCTCTCCGTCCTTTTTCACGGCCTGCTGTTCATATAACTCATATTCCTTGTGTGCTTTGGCAAGCAACTGGCGGTCGTTCTCACGGATGGGCTGATACAGGAAACCCAATGGCGGTGTCTTACCAAGTCCAGGTCTGCCTACTAAAATCATGAACAAGGCACAACTGCTTACCCAGTTACCTTTAATCTTCACATGGTAGGTATTACCAATGGCTGTGGCATAGGCAGAAAGGATGATGGATGCGGTATACTCCAGATTGAAGTTCTCATAAGTCACCAAATCATAGATAATCTTCTGTATGCGCTCAGGGAACACATCCATTGGGAAACCTGTCTCGGCAACTTCCTCCACCTTGGCATGAATCTGATTTACCAAATGGTCAGTGTCTATCAGCATAGCTTACCTCCTTTCAATAGATTCAACACATCATCATAGCGATAGTACACCTTGCGCCCTCCTACCTTGATGGCATGAAGAAGACCTTCGTTGTTCCATCTCCATAAGGTAGGAAAGCCAACATCCAGAATCTTGGCAGCATCCTTACGATTGATGAAACGAACGCCATCAATCATCATGGGGTTAATCACTTCGCCCTTCAAAGTCACGTTTTCGGGAACAGATGCCTTTGCAGCAGCTTGTTTGGTTAAAAGAGCATGTTCCTCTTTCAACATTCTGTAGTCATCCTTTGAGATGACAACATACTGGTCATCAATAAAAATTTCTTTCATCTGTTTAATTATTATGTTGTTTAATTATATTTTTTTTTCTCAAATGCGCTGCAAAGGTATCATATCCAGTACACATAGGCTGTCTCGTAAAATTTTGATTCGTGGCTTAACGTGTTTAAGACTTTCGGACAATAATTTTGAGACTATTGTGCTATTTTCTTTGGTTAGTTAGGTGATAATGATTACCTTTGCAGGCGATTTTACGAAATGCAAGGAAATCATGAAGAAAGAGAAAAACTGTTTGACACCGATTGATGCATCCACTCGATACGAAGGTGGTAGGGTGCCGAGTCTGACAATAAACGGGTTTGGATGCTTCAAAGAGGCATTCGAGTATAAAGCCACGACCAGTGAAGACTCGTATTTGCTGATTTTCTGTGACTTTGGCGAGGGATTCTATTTTCACAACGGGAAGAATGGAGTTATAAGGCAGGGGCAATACATGATTGTCAAGGAGTCTGACGGCTTCGCGTGTTCCATCTATTTGCCAGCTGAGAGTATGATGATACATGTGTTGTCTTTTTACTATCGAGTTCCTTACACGATAACTACTAAGTACCCTGAGATTATACTCACTGATATAAAATCACGCGTTTATGGAGGATGGAATATCTTTATGAGAGCGTGCAACATCTTATCAAATGAGAATGCTGTGGATAACCTTCCTTATGCATCAGCCCTGTTACTAAGTTTCATAGAAGCAGAAAGGTATGTCAAAAATGAAAGGGTAGAAGCTGACTCAGCAAAGAGTGAACTGGTGGAGAAGGCCATACAGTATATGTACGACAACATCCAGAAAGACGTTTCCATTGCCGATTTGCTAGAACATCTTGGCTGCTCGCGTAGCAAACTGTTTAGGCATTTTAGAGACTACAAGACAGCAAGGCCCCTTGAGTTCCTAAACGAAATCAGAATCAAGCGAGCCTGCAAACTATTAACAGACACCTCCCTGCATATCAATGAGATTTGCAGGGAGGTGGGAATCAACAATCAGGTGTACTTCACCAAATTGTTCACAAAGACTATCGGTATGTCACCAACGAAATATAGGAATACTCACAATGTTTAATGTATGCGTGCGCGTAATATGCGCGTAAAATTATTATTTTTGCGAGCGAAGATAGTCCTGATTATCAGCAACTTATGTAGTTTGTGATAAATCCTCGCTCGCAAAAAACGCTCGGAAACGCTCGGAATTTCATATTTTTCCGAGCGACCAAACAGATTCATTACCTTTTGTCCTGTTATGTATTTTACCTGCAATTCTTAGCCGTTTAAGCAGATACTCTATCCTTATTATTCTAGAGTGCCTTTTATCCTGTATTTTTGCCTCGGATGATGTGGTACATCATACATCTTTTCTAAGACATCAGCCATTTGGACTAAAACATGGCTTTTGACATACCTAACATCACGACCTAGCTGGCCCGCGATTTGTTCTGCTGTTACCCAATCTGAACATATAATAATAACTTTTTCCCGTAGTTGCTCCTTTGTATATCTCTTCGGAAGTGTAACATTAGACTCCGAAGTGTAACATTCAAGTGTAACATTAGAGCCTGGAAGTGTAACATTAGACTTTGGAAGAGCAACATTAGAGTCTGGAAGTGTAACATTAGCTTCTGGAAGAGCAACATTAGTCCCATAAACGTGATACTTGGTACCCCGTCCATGACCAGAAGACTCCAATAGATGGTTGGCGCACATATCACTAAGCATCTTGGTGATGTCGGCACGATGGATGTCCAAGGCATACTGCAATCTCTCATTGGTTATCTCTTCCTCTGAGTAAGCCATCGCCAATGCCATCAGCTGTGGCTGCGGCAGTTGTTCTACTCGTTCTCCAAACAATTTGATTAGCCCATTCTTGACGTTTTCATCCAATAGAGATTCCATAGACATAGTGAGAATCACCTTGTTTGGCCGACTCCTCTCAACAATATACGGACGTTTCCAGTTCTGCTTCTCCCAGCCATGAACAATCTTGTCTGCTCCACTGCCAGCCTTCTCGGCAGAACCGAGGAAGGTAAACATTGTCTGCAGATACTTGTTTCTACAAATACTCTCACCTCCATGATAGAATTGTTTTGGAGAGATAAGCATAGTGCCAGGATTCGAGAACACCATCTTATTAGGGTACTTGTAGACATTCAACGTGGCGTTCTCTGTGTGGTCAGCATGAACTAGCATATTGGCTAATGCTTCTCTGACTGCTACATGAGCGGGCGTTTCCGTCTTCCGCTGGTTGTCCTCTAAAATGAACGGTTTCGGTAGGAAGTTCTGCAGAATAGGCAGTACCCTGCTATAGAACTGGAATAGGTTTGACTCCCAGTTGCCATCAGGACAGATTCGATCCACCCAACGGCTATCCTTATCGGTTATCTCCTGATAGTCAGGGAAGAAGTTCGGATTCTCGTCCATAATGGCACTATAAGTACCAAACATCAGCAGGCCTGCGTATGTCAGTCCGTATTCGCCTGTCTTCCTATCCTTCCTGAACACATTAAGCTTTTCCAAGAATTGGTCTTCAGGCAATTTGTTCCAAACATGATCAGGATTCCATTGCTCAAAACGGCGACGATACTGCTGAATGGAGGCAGGATCCAAATCTTCCTTGCTGAAGTTCTGTAGGACACGGCCATCAATGGGACTTGCAAGGTTGGCATCAGAGAACATGCTGTTTACTTCCTCACGAGAACAATGATAGTCGCCGTCAAGGTCGCGACGATAAGTGCCGGTATAAGGATCAAGCCCGCAATAAACAGGCTTCAAGCTCCTATCAACACGAGGAATATAGAAGAACAAGAAGTGAACACCTCTGAATTCGACATCGTACACATCATCTTCTTTCAACAGGGCAATGTTGACATTTTGCTTACTGTGCATACCATTGAAGAAGTCCTTCTTATACTTGGAAATCTGTGTTTCGTCAAGTCCATCAAGTATAAGATTGTCGCCATCTTCTTTCACACCAAACACAATGGCACCGCCATTGGTATTGGCAAATGAAGAATAGGTAGACCAGAAGGATTTGGGGAATCCTCCAGCTGCCGTCTTGAATTCCAACTCGTCAGACTCCTTGTCCTGCAACAGCCGTTCAAATTCAGGTTGCAAATCCTCGTATTTATAAATTCGCCTTGCCATTTTTTTCTTATACCTTATTATATATAGAGTGCAAAATTACACAATTCCTTTGATTTATAATCCAATTTCAGTCCAAATTCACGAAAAATGCGCGATAAGCTGCCAAAAGTATGCTTTTTTACCCACATTTGGCAACTTATCGGCACTTTTTGGCCTTAAATGCCCTTTTCTGTCATCATCTTCAGCAGCAATTCTTTCATTTCTTTCTTCGACAGCTTATCAATGTTGATAGATTCTTCTTTCTGTCCAATATTCAGCAGTTTACTATTGTTGCGGAAACGAATCTCCAAGGGGTACATATCCTGATAGCCACTGGTCACGTCGTTGCCATGAGAATGAGCCATGCTCTCAGAAATATATTGTTCTTCCACTCCTGCCAGTTTCAAATTGGTGGCAAACGAGTGACGGGCCCAGGTTCCAGACACCACCTTGTCCCAACCAAGAACGTCTTTACAAATACGAATCATGCGGTCTTTGATATTCGAGTTCTCTTGTACTGTCATTTTACGACGTTGCGATTCGTCTGTCACTCCTTTGAATATCTGGGGGAACACATAAGCATCCTTTTCCGGTTTGGCTCCGATTTCATTAAGGATAACCTGTAACGGCTCAATGATAGGAACAATTACCACAGACATGTCGTTACTTCTGGCCGATGTCTTCTTACGCATAAACTCAAATGCCTTTCCACCCTCGGCAAAGTAAGTACGGTTGTATTGCAATCGTCCAGCATCTGTCAGGTTAAAGCCATTGCAGAGATACTGTGCCAAGAATAGTCCCAACGACTCATGTGCTCGTGCCTTGTATGCAGGATCCCATGTGTCAGGGTAATTCTTCTCGGTAAAAACTTGATAAAGCTTCGTCATTTCGTCCACGCTCAGGTAGGACTGTTGGCGACGCTTGCCACGAGGAATAGAGATGAGTGTCTTATCTTTATTAGAAAAAGGATATTTGTCTTCTGTCAGAAATCCTTGGCGGATGCATTCATTCCAAACCACGCGACAGGTACGGAGATACATGCCACGCGTAGCATCGGCTATCTTCCCTGTTAATACTCCATCAATATAGACTCCATTCTGCATGGCATCGTTCCACTTGTTGATAACATTTTTGTCCACCTTGAAGCCACTTACGTCACCCGCATACTTCTGAAAGGAGTTGAGCGCCCACTGGTAATTTTCTGCAGTACCAACCCTGTCTTCTGATTTCATTTTGGCGATTATTCCTTCCCAAACACCTATAAAGGATGTCTCGTGATGTTCCTCCATCGCTTCTCCCGACAGATAAGTACGAATGAGTTCGAGGGTCAATGGTTGCCTTTGACTCAACTTCTCCACCTTTTCCCGATAGCCTTCCAGAACATTCTGCCATTCAGTCCGCACTGGCATGAGCAAACTCTTGGCTCCTTTCACGCTGCACACATCGTTGAAGTACTTCTCACTTTGATAGTCCATGTCCTTCAACTTATAGTAATAACGTTTTGCCGCTATCTGGAAACATATCGCCAACGGATACACATCAGTGGCCTTGTTGGTACGTTTGTCCAACACTAAAGTCAGCGAACAGTTGTCCACTTTGCTACATTTGATAGATGTCTTTAAATCCTTCATAATCATAGTCTGTTGCTATACCCCTGAGCGGTTTGCGAACAATTTGCGAACAAAATGCGAACAAAATCGCTCGATAATTAAGATTTCTCTAAGTTCTCTATTTTGGCTGCAAAGTTAGTAAATATCTGATAAACAACCAAATAGAAATCAGAAAAATATTTTGTGAAATCTTAAAAAATCTTACTTTAACAGACTCATAATCTGGAGGTCCCAGGTTCAAGCCCTGGCTGGTCCACAAAGAAGCCTCAGTACATTGCTGAGGCTTTTTTGTGTCTTATTCCTTCTT
>CACYKX010000188.1 GCA_902775075.1 uncultured Prevotellaceae bacterium
CGCCGGCATCATGCAGGAGATAGCCCAGTTTGGTTCTATCTTTATCGACCTTTCTTCACAAGGGGTAACGATAGGACAGATTCTTAAGATAGATTCTATTATGCCAGGGGCTTCTGAGATGCTTAATGGTTGGACAACCGTAGGAGCTTCTGGAAGTATATATGGCATTCTCCTTGCCTTTGGTATGACGTATCCGGAGGAAAGGATGTTCATCATACCAATTCCATTTCCTATAAAGGCAAAGTGGTTCGTCATTGGATATGCGGCAATAGAGCTCGGACTTGCTTTGTCTAATTCTGGTGATGGTGTTGCTCATGTGGCTCACCTTGGCGGTATGCTGTTTGGTTTCTTCCTTATCCGTCATTGGAGAAAATCAGAGCATCGTCAGACCTCATTCACAGGTTGGGATTCGTATCAAGGCTCGCAGAGTCAGGGTAAGTCTGCCACAATCCTTGGTAAGATTAGAAAATGGATGCATCTTGACAGGGAGGATGACGGATATAATAAAGACCCTCATTTCCGTTCAACTTCCACTCATCAGGCAGACTGGGACTATAATGCCCAGAAGAAGCGTGATGAAGCGGAGATAGATGCTATTCTTGATAAGATTCGTCGTTCTGGCTATGCAAGTCTTTCTGCAGAAGAGAAGAAGAAACTCTTTGATGCAAGTAAGAATTAGTCTGTCAACAGTTTAATGTCAAAAGTCTTCAGCCATAAATCCATAGGCCTTAGTCTTTAGACCTTAGTCTTTAGACCTTAGACTTTAGGCTTAAAACAAGAGTATAAATTTGAAGAAATTAATAATAAATACCACTATAGCAGTAAACCTCGTCATCATCTTAGCGATGTTGGTGACGGGGTTTGCTGATATGCTTGATCCGCGCTCGTGGCCTGTCATGACGACGGCAGGTTATGCCTTCCCTCTGTTTGCGATAGCAAATCTTGGAATGATTGTGATATGGATGTTTATAAGTAAGAAACACATTCTCATTCCATTTCTCGGCTTTGTCGTCTGCTATGTACCTGTCATGCAGTATTGTCCTGTCCATGCGAGTGGAGAGGTTCCCTTGGGTGCGTTGAAAATAATGACCTACAACACGTGGGGGTTCGGCAGTCAGCGCGAGTCTGGCAATGACGAGGAGGCAAAGAAAGAAGCGCGCAGGAATATACTACAGTATATCGCCGATGAGGATTGCCATGTCGTGTGTATTCAGGAGGGTATCTACCATAAAGCTATGGAGGCTGATATTGATTCTATCATCAAGCCTAAGATGCCATATCTCGACACCTGCAAGATAGAGGGTGGAACCATGTTGATGGTACTTAGCAAGTATCCTATAAAGAAACATGAGGCTTTGAAATACGAGTCAAAGGGAAACCTGAGTGCGGCTTTCTATCTCGATGTCAACGGAAAGGAGCTGATAATCCTCAACAACCATCTTGAGACAAACAAGTTCTCGGTGGAGGAGAAACAGCAGTTTGGCGAGATGGTAAAGGGTGACATGGGACGTAGCGGTATAAAGACTGAGTCAAAGTTCGTACTCAAGAAACTCGGTGCGGCTGCTGCTGTCAGGGCTCCTCAGGCAGAAGCCGTGGCAAGCTATGTCAGGATGCACAAAGGGCGTTCCATGATAGTCTGCGGAGACTTTAACGACATACCGATAAGCTATGCAAGGAGAACCATAGCCAAGGAGCTTGAGGACTGCTACGTCTCTACAGCCATGGGACCTGGATTCACCTATCACAGGAATGGAATGTATGTCAGAATTGACAATGTGATGTGTACTGACGACCTTGACTCGTATAGTTTCCATGTGGATAAAAAATGCACTATTTCCGACCATTATCCTGTAGTTGGATGGGTAAAATGGCATGGAAGATAGACTTTATTTGCCATTTTATAAGGCTAAAAGTGTAATTTGTGCTCTGAAATTTCGCAAATTGAATAAATTTATGTATCTTTGCACGTCGTATGCGCACATAAGGGAGGATTGTACCCTGTCCGTATGATGTCGCAGAGTCCCAATTAACTGGAACCTCAAAGACTACTATTTAGATAAAAATAAAAACAAAAATAATAAAACAATTTAATCAAAATGCAAAACAAAGGAATTGTACTTGTAACCGCCGTACTTCTGACGCTTGCAAGCATCTTCTATCTGTCGTTCTCAGTAGCTACAAGCTACTATGACGGTCAGGCTGCTAAGATTAAGGATCCTATAGCTCAGCAGGACTATAAGGATTCTGTTAAGTATCTTGGCATCTATTCTTATCAGAACTGCTTGGAGACTCAGATTGGTTTAGGTCTTGATCTTAAGGGCGGTATGAACGTAATCCTTGAGATCAGTGTACCTGATGTAGTTGAGGTACTTGCTGACCACAAGACAGACGCAGCCTTCGTAAAGTCAATGCAGGAGGCAAAGAAGGAAGAGGAGACATCACAGAGCGATTTCATCTCTCTCTTCATTAATCGTTTTAAGGCAAACGCTCCTGGTCGCCGTCTCGCTGAGATTTTTGCTACTCAGCAGCTCAAGGGCAAGGTAAGCACACAGAGCACCGATGCAGAGGTTGAGAAGGCTCTTCGTGATGAGGTTCAGTCAGCTATTGACAACTCATACAACGTTGTTCGCAACCGTATCGATAAGTTCGGTGTTGTTCAGCCAAACATTCAGAAGCTCGAAGGTCAGGATGGTCGTATCATGGTTGAAATGCCTGGTGTACGCGAGCCAGAGCGTGTTCGTAAGCTCCTCCAGGGTTCTGCAAACCTTGAGTTCTGGGAGACATACAACTCACAGGAAATAGTTCCTTACCTCTCACAGCTTGATCAGCGTGTTGCAAATGTTAATTCTGAAACTGCTGATACAGCCAAGGCTGAGGCTACAGATTCAGCAAAGGCAGAGCCAGCAAAGGCTGCTGCACAGCCTAATTTCCAGTTGAAGAACGCTGCAAAGACAGATGCTGGTAAGGCTGACGTAAAGACTGAGCAGTTGAAGAAGCAGCACCCTCTCTTCGCTATCTTCCAGCCAATCAATCAGGGCTACAGTCTCGTTGGTTATGCTCATGTTCGTGATACAGCAGAAATCAATAAGATTATCTATAGCGATGAGGCAAAGAAGGTCCTTCCAAGCGATTGCAAGCTCCTGTGGAGTGCAAAGTCTATGGATGGTAACAAGAATATCTTCGAACTCTATGCGCTGAAGGTTACTTCTACCAACGGTCGTGCTCCACTTGAGGGTGACGTTATCGTTGATGCAAAGGATGAGTTTGATCACACAACGGGTCGTCCAGTTGTAAGCATGTCAATGAATACTGAGGGTTCTCGTCTCTGGGCTGCCCTTACAAAGGCTAACACAGGCAAGGCTATCGCTATTGTTCTTGATGACGCTGTTTACTCAGCTCCTATGGTACACGGTGAGATTGCTGGTGGTAACTCTCAGATTTCTGGTAACTTCACTATCGAGGACACAAAGGACTTGGCTAACACATTGAAGTCTGGTCGTATGCCTGCACCTGCACGTATCGTACAGGAAGAGGTTGTAGGTCCTACACTCGGTGCTCAGTCTATCCAGCAGGGTATCTGGTCATTCGCAATAGCATTCGTACTCCTCTGCGTTTATATGATTGTGATGTACGGTGCAATCCCAGGTCTCATGGCTGACGCTGCTCTTGTCATCAACCTGTTCTTCACTCTCGGTATTCTCGCATCATTCCAGTCGGCACTTACTATGCCTGGTATAGCGGGTATAGTCCTGACGCTTGGTACGGCGGTGGATGCCAACGTACTTATCTACGAGCGTATCAAGGAAGAGCTTCGCAGAGGTCTTGGTATGAAGCAGGCACTTGCTGCTGGTTACAGCAACGCATTCTCTGCTATCTTCGACTCTAACCTCACATCTCTCATCACAGGTATCATCCTCTTGACTATCGGTACTGGTCCTATCAAGGGCTTCGCTACAACATGGATCATCGGTATCGTATGTTCATTCTTCACAGCCGTATTCCTCACACGTATTGTTTATGAGAACCGTATGGGTAAGGACAAGTGGCTGAACCTCACATTCGGACGCACATTCCTCCAGAATACTAAGTACAAGTTCATGTCTGTATATAAGAAGAGCTTCGTATTCTATGGTATCGCAGTTGCTGCATTCATCGCAAGCTTCGCACTTCGTGGTCTCTCTCAGTCAATCGACTTTACTGGTGGTCGTAACTATGTAATAGCATTCGAGAATGCTGTTGAGCCAGAGCAGGTTCGTCCGATCCTCAATGAGGAGTTCGCAGGTTCTAACACCAACGCAATCTCTATCGGTACTGACGGTAAGACACTTCGTGTTTCTACCAACTATAAGATTGAGTCTAACAGCCCAACCGTTGACGACGAGTGTGAGAATAAACTTTACACATGTCTGAAGAAGGGTGGTTTTGTTAAGCAGGAGAGTGTTGAGGCATTCAAGAATCCTGACGTTCGTGAGGGTGGATCAATCATCTCTTCTACAAAGGTAGGTCCTTCTGTAGCTAAGGATATCACATACGGCGCTATCATCTCTGTATTGGTTGCCCTTGTAGCTATCTTTATCTACATCCTCATCCGTTTCCGCAACGTGGCATTCTCTGTTGGTTCAATCGTTGCCCTCGCTGTTGATACAGTAGTGGTTATCGGTTTCTACTCAGCACTCTATGACATCGTTCCTTGGAGCCTTGAGATCGACCAGACCTTCATCGGTGCTATCCTGACTGTGATCGGTTACTCTATCAACGATAAGGTGGTTGTATTCGACCGTATCCGTGAGAACCTCGGTATCCACACAAAGCAGGATCCACAGATCACATTCAACGACTCTGTAAACCAGACTCTCGCTCGTACTATCAATACATCAGTATCTACATTGATCGTGCTGCTCTGTATCTTCATCCTCGGTGGTGATTCAATCCGCAGCTTCTCATTCGCAATGATTCTCGGTGTATTCTTCGGTACTCTCTCTTCTATCTTCATCGCTGCTCCTACAGCTTACCTTACACTTGGTAAGAAGATTAAGGAGGAAGAGGCTCCAGTAGCTGAAGTAAAGGCGTAAATGGAGTAAAGTGTAAAGAGTAAAGTATAAAGTATATGGAAAGAGCCGTATCCGATTAATCGGGTGCGGCTCTTTTATTGTGAAAAATATGGAAAGGCTTCCGTTTGCGCGTAGATTACGAAAGTAAATACTCTTTAGAAAGTAAATTATTCGCTAAGGTTCATCAAGCTAAAGCAAGTCTCAGTAAATTAACGTGAGTCCGATGAATTTCTTCAATTGTATATTGTTGATTATCATATAGTTTAACGTGAGTCCGACGAAAACAAATCGCTTGCCACAAGAATAAATTAATGCGACATTAATGTGTCATTTGTGAGAACTTGCCTTAGCTTGGTGAGCCTAAGCGAACAATTAATGTAGATTCGCAGAGCGAAAAATATAATTATCCCATTAATTTCGCATTAATTTTCTGTAAAGTACAAGCATTGGAGATGCATCCATGGAATTATTCGCTATGGCTCACCAAGCTGAAGCAAGTCGTCGAACTGATGTTAAATTAGCAAAAGCTTGAAACTGTAAGTTACACCCGAAATTTTCAAAAATTATTTCATAATCCTTTTTTCTTACAAAAAGAAATATGTACCTTTGCAAATCAAAACAATCTTTGAAAATATGATAACATATAAAGACATACATGAATTCAGGAAAGAAGACTTGGAGTCTTTGTTCCTATCGGTTGAATGGTCATCAGGACATTATCCAGACAAACTGGTAGTGGCTATGCGTAATTTCCAGACTGTTTATACCGCATGGGATGGTGATAATCTCGTGGGACTTATCTGTGCTATGGATGACGGCATAATGACTGCCTATATTCATTATCTGCTCGTTCGTCCGGAATATCAGGATTCGGGTATCGGACGTCGGTTGGTAGAGATGATGAAGGAGCATTATAAAGATTATCTGCGCATCGCCATCATTGCATACAACGAGGAACTGAAGGCCACCTACTCCACCAGATACCTTACCATAAAGTATCTGGAAGGGGACAAGGAGGTTGAGCGCCTTCT
>CACYKX010000189.1 GCA_902775075.1 uncultured Prevotellaceae bacterium
TGGAGCGTAAAATCTCTTATTTATTGAGGTATAATCCTTGGAAACTGGCACTAAACTTTTAGATTGAAAGGGGTGCCGACTTTTTAAAGTGGACTCAGTTAATATAATTTGCAAAAACAGATGTTCTAAAGTTTACTTCGATCCGGCTTATGTATCGGAGCAGGATGTTCCTCAAATCGACGTCGAAATAGTAGAGTTTGATTGCCCAATCAAAATTTGCCCCCGAAGTGAACTGATGAGTTCGGTTGTTTTTTCTACGCTTCCTTCCCTACCCGATCCGTATCGGCAACATGATTGCCGCCTTGATGCGAAATAAGAATTATTGGTTGGACATAAGCCCAATCTCATCAATGGCTTTCCATACATTGCTGTAAGATCCCTCCCGTGTAACACTGGCCTTGGCTCTTTCATAAGCCTTGCGCAACTTGCCGTCCGACGACATGCTTTCCACCCACTTCTTATTACGGAGAAAGGAATCAGTCTTGTCGAAATTCGGGATATATTTTACCATCTGGGCGATGACTGACTTTGAGGTTGGGAAACTCCTTGAAGTGTCGACATAATGCAGAAGGAACCAGAACTCAATGGATGGCATGCTGTCACAAATCACAACGTTACTGTTCTTTGCGTACTTCTTCTTCAACTGCTCAAATCGTTTCTTCTCCATGTCATCCCATGTAGTGACATCGGTATCGAACACCACAACGGCCTTGCCTTCATCCGAAAGAACCTGTTCAATGCGTTTTGCCAGAAGGTTCATCGTCTCGTGACCAAAGTAGCGAGGACGGATCTTTATCTTTAATCCAAAAAGTGACTGTAGGTGGGTGAAATACCACTGCTCCGTTAATCCCTGCGCCAATGATGGTGGGACGGACTTCCTTGATATTCTTGGTAGGTCTTCTGCGTGCCATTATACTTGGATGTTTGGGAGCGCACCGAAGCGCCCGTTACGGTAAGACTTTTGGAAGGAATGTATCTTGTTCAAGCCTTTGAAGTCTGAGAGGGAATAGAGTTCCGAACTGCCATCCTCTCCTTTCTCAGTGAACCATACGGAGTCCTTGCGGATGAGGTCATCGATGGTGTTGAGTAAAGGGTCGTAGTGAGTGGTGACAAGCAGCTGGCTGCAGCTTTGCTCCTTCAGAAACTGCTCCAAGATAAACTCGATGAGCTCTGGATGGAGTGATGCCTCAATCTCGTCGATGGCCAGAAATTCGTCATTGGCCAAGGCCTGGTAGATGGCAGCCTCAATGCCGAATGTCCTCCTTGTTCCCTGGCTTTGCATCTCGTTGGAAAGGGTGTACTTTTCCACACCTCTTACATTTTTTACCGTATGCTCGAAGTTCGTGTCCACCCTGTCATAGACCGGCTTGCCCTGCAACTTCTTCTTGTCCTCTTTCGACAGGTCACCCTCGTTCAAAAGGAAGTCCCTGAAGTCGGCTGGAATAGGCTCAACCTTTTTCTCAACGCTCACATCGGTAATATTGTAGTCAGCACGATGGATGAAGTTAAGGATGTACTTCTTCATTCGGGCATCTTCCATCATCTTGCGACCAGCATAGTTGGACATCAGTGTTCTCGGGTCTATCAAGGGCATCGTGTGGCGGCGCATCCAGTCACGTGCTTCGTCGATTGGTCCCAACGAGCAGTTCACCATGTTTCTGGCTGCGAAAAAAGACATATTCGGCAGACACTTGATCGTGATCTCGTCAACGACAGTGCTGCTCACTTTCAGCACAGCAGGGTTGAACTTGACGACGGACTGGCCGTTCTTGTACACTCGCGTAAACAGCATTGTCGGCTGCACACTCTTGTAATAATACAGTTTCTCCGACATTACATGGTGGGTATCCAAAGAAAGGACATACCAGTAGCGTGTGCTTCCGATGTAGAATTTCAAACTGAATTCTGAAGGCAGGCTTGGGGTCTCGCTGTCTAAAAGGAACGGGACTGTTCCGGTCGGCTCGTCCATGTCGTCATGGCGCATGAACCAGAACCTGCGGAGATAATCGAATGCTTCGAGCAGATTCGACTTTCCACTTGCGTTAGCACCATAGATAAGTGCTAAACGTAACAATCGCACACCATTGGCAACTTCCACCACTTGTGTGTTCTCAAAAGTTGTATCCTTCGTCGCCTCAAAGCTCAACGTGACCTCATCTCTGAAGGACTTATAGTTCTTTATCTTGAATTCCTGTATCATAATTGGCTCCTCCCTAATTTGTTGCAAAGATAATGATATTGCAGCTATTCTCCAAATAAAATAGTTTGAAAGCTATATTTTATTTTCTCTTTAAGCGTTAAATAGTCTAAAATTAGAAATAAAATAGCAGTTTATTGTATTCTTCGGCTGAATTACCATTCTTAATCATGGCGCAGTGGTTTGGTTTATTTCTTAGCAATATATAAGCTAAACCAAATTAAACCACTGATAACCGTCATTAACATGGTGGTTTGTCCTCACGATGATATTGGCAAGTTTTGTCAAATGCTCAATGAACTTTTGTCCCCCGTTTGTCCCCCGTTACCGAAAGCCTTTCCTTCTGCAGACATTTGAGGCTATTGAGTGTTAACGACTTGTGAACAAATGCTAATTCGCTTTTTAGGACAAAAACATATAGTGCATAGGGAAATGACAGAGAGAGATAACGTCCTCAGATTTTTATCTCTATTAGAGTAGCATCGTCTTTCGGACAGGATATTCGAGTCTTCATTTCTTCAACAGTACTATCAGAAATGAGTAATGGCAAGCTTTCCGTATAGAAACCATCTGTACAAATATAGATAGTGTCCCCATTGGAAATCTGACATTCCTCAAATGGCAAAGGTATTCTTAGCCCTTGTCCTTTTAAGCATCGTGTCAGCCGATATTCACCGTAGCCAGTTTCAATCTGATGATCTGTAGTCATGAGTTTTATATTGTTGTCGTGCTTGAGGTATAGTCTCACGTTGCCTTGCCAAGAGAAAGAAAGATGGTGTGGTGAAAGGATAGCGACAAGCGTTGCAGCACCCATCTGCAGAGAGTGACGGAACATCTCATCGGCAAGCTGGTTGTCTGCGTATTCCAGAGCATTGTGCAGCAGCAATTCATCATTGGAGATGTGCTCGTTGTCTATAATGTACTTGACCAGGCTCTCACTAACTGTCTTTGCTGCAATATCACCACAGTCCATACCACCCATGCCATCTGAAACCGCGACTACAAGACTATCATTGAGGACAGACATTTCTATATAGTCCTCATTGATAGCGCCTGGACCCTTAATGCTAAGTTTATACGTTGTCATCATTCCTCCGGTTTAATTCTTGCTCAAAAACATGCTGGATACTCTTCCATATGTTCTTGGTGGTCTCGACGACATCTTCGTTTTCGTCGCCCAAGTAGTGAACGAATTGACCAATCAGTTTGCTTTCCGTCTCCTGCGACATCTCTTCTTCGATGAAGTCAATATAATACTTGAGATGTTCTGAGGAGAGTATTCCCTTCAAGTCAGAGGCAATCCATTGCGCCCCGGCAATAAGATTGTCAGATGTCGAGTCATGCTCTATATCCACTTCCTCTGGTATCTCTGAAGCTGAAAGCAACATTGTCAAGAAATACTTGCTGAGAATATAGAGCATATCCGACGCATCCTTGTCCACTCTGTCATGTCTGTCTATCCAAGCATCGAGTTTGATGAGAAACTGACCGCACAAGGGTGCCATGAACACGGAAAAGCTGTCGTTGATATTGACTTTAACGGCATGGGAAAGTACATCTTGAAAGCACTTGACAGACATAATGGGCAAACCATCGGGACGCCACTTTATCTGCTCATCTTCCTCTACTCCACCAAAGGGCACTACATCCACTTCATAGTCGTTATCATTATTTCTTCCTTTATATACGAATCGTTGCTTTGCAGGCAGCTTCTCAAAGTGGTTGTGTTGCAATGCCTCGCTCACCTTGTCAAAAGCTTCCCAATCAGGAATAGCTATGGCTACGTCCAAATCTCTTGTCTTCCGCTTGGGCTCATCTTCATGAAGCAGGAGCATAGCCATGTCCCTTGCGGTTGCTCCCACGACATAAACTGGGACAGACAAGGTTGACAGGGTGTGCTCCAAAGCACTTAATGTGTCATAGAGCAGGTCATTTCGCAAGTCCTGCCTCATTATCTTATAGTCCATATTCTTTCAATCTTTGCGCAGCCTCCAGACAGCGGCTGTCGCCGCTGCCCATCAAATCTGCATAAATAATCAACAAGGGAGCTTTATGACTCTCGTCTTGGGCATTCCAAAACTTCTGATAGACCCAAATATCTCCGTCGGGTGCAGGAATCAGCTTCTTTGTCGTCAAGAGGTCTCTTTGTGTGGCTTCGGTGTAGAGAGTGAACAATTCAGGTGCTATGTAGCCATCGGTCAAGTTGGCTCCTGGCTCTCCACCCCAACATGTTTGTGCAGGAATAAGGATGTCTGTCCACTCTCGTCTTGCATCGGGATTGACAAATCGCATTCTGCCTATGAATAACTTTGGCTTCAACGTGCTGTTGTAAGCCTGCTGCCATGTTTCTATCAACTCGTCCCTGTTGATTAAAGCACGGCTTTTTTTATGAAGGGTCACAAATTTCTGACCTTTCAAACTTTCGATACAGTTCTTGATAAGACCTAGAGAAAGACCCGTATCATCGTGTATCTCGCGATAGGTCTTGGCTACATTGGCCTTGTCAAGCAGAAAATAAAACACCAATTTGGCACCTGACTCGGAGAGCGTCTTGCTGACGGGTGCAGCTGTTTTTTCATTCTTTCGGCCTTGGACATTGATGAAGAGCTTACCGCTGGAAATAAGGCAGTTTCCAGCTACATCAAGAATACTTTGCCCTTCTTCTTTAAACGTCGGAATTACGGTAGGCGAAATATAGTTGCTGACCAACAGCACAGGCATACTTGCCTTTTCCTGCAACCTCTTCAAAGTCTTGACCATGCTCAGCACATTGGCAGTTGTCACTTGATCTACTGCCTTTATAGCAAATTTGGTACCATTGATGGTTGCAAAGGCGTCGCTTCCAACGTCTCCTGCTCCAACTAACTTTGTCGGCTCTAACCCCGTTGCCATGCGCAAGTTGCCCAGGGCTTTGTCTATTGTAATCTGCCTGTTCTCCATATCTTGTTCACAAAAACTGCCTTGTTCATTTTAAATGAACATCGCAAAGTTAGTGAACAAATTTTATATCTCCAAATTATTCGGGCATTATTTTTCCAGGTTGCCTAAAGCCGTATTCTCATTCCTCTCATTGAACCAAAAGGTATGAACAAAGTCATAAAGTTTTTAGCCGAGGGATATAGTGATGACGAAAAAAATAATGCCAGCAACATAGGCACTCATAATAAATCAAAAAGGGATTGTCGTTTAGACTGGTGGTTTGGTTTATTCCTTAGCCATATATATGCTAAACCAAATTAAATTCCCGTAGTAACCACATCATCCCATACACATACTATCTTGTTCCTAAAGAAACTTGCATCTACCTCAATGGTGTTGTTCTCTTCAAGTCGTTTGGCACGAACCTCTTTCTTCATCTTTGTTCCATGAACGGCAGAACGTTCACCCGACACTTTGACATGGGAAAAGCCATCGATTGCTCCCGACAACTGACATACAAGAGCAGAGAAAGCCTTGTTTCGTGTCTCGTTGCGCTCTTGGCTGCTTGCAGGAACACATGAGAAAACAACCTTTCCAATCTTGCGTCCAAACTTTCTTACAAGTTCCTTTGCCACAAACTGAGCCACTTGGGTCTGATTGCAGCCATCCTTGAAATCAAAGATTGTCTGTCGGTCGAATACACCATCTATGCCCACATTCTTGATGCGAGTTGGATAGTAACGGAGGAAACTGCTGAGTTCCTTGTCCTCTTGACCCTTGATGAAAACCTTGACCATGTTC
>CACYKX010000190.1 GCA_902775075.1 uncultured Prevotellaceae bacterium
TAGAACTTATCCAAGTTCTCTACGATGCTTCTCTCATTGTTAGCATCGAGCGAGTTGGTCGCCTCGTCAAGGAAGATGTAGTCGGGATTCTTATACACCGCCCTTGCTATCAAGATACGCTGTTTCTGTCCTTGGCTCAATCCTACGCCATCACGCCCAATCTTGGTGTTAAACTTCAGAGGCAACGCCATTACGTAGTCCTTGATGCAAGCTATCTCGGCAGCTTTCACCAATCGCTCCTTATCTATGTCGCCATCATCAACGGCAATGTTTCGTGCTATGCTTTCCGAGAAGATAACACCATCCTGCATGACAACACCACATTGTCTGCGCCACCATTTCTTGTTGAGCTTGTTGATGTCGGTGTTACCAATGTTGATTTGTCCTTCCAAGACAGGATAGATAGTAACCAAGCATCAAACGGATGAGGATGGTCTTTCCACTGCCAGATGCGCCAACGATGGCTGTTACCTTACCTTGCGGAATGTGAATGCTCACATCGTCTATGGTCTTGTGCAAAGCATGTGGGTCATACTTGAACATGATGTTCTTGATGTCAATGCCCTCGTCTTTATTCTCTATTGAAGTTTTCAAGCCTTCCTTTCCATTCTCGTCATCCATCTGATGAATCTCGTTGATACGTTCCAAGCTAATCTTCACATCTTGCAGAGAATAAAAGAAGTTCATCAGTTGCTCCACGGGCGAATTGAGCTGCCCGATGATGTATTGTACGGCAAGCATCATACCGAGTGTCATCTGTCCATGAATCACAGCGGTAGCAGAAACTATAGTAATGACAATGTTCTTCATTTCATTAATGAATATACAACCCGCTTCCTGTGTCTGTTGGAGTTTTTGTGATTTCATCTGTACTCCAAATAGGTCTGCTTGCGTATCTTCCCATTCCCATCTTCTACGTTGCTCACACCCTTGCAATTTAATTTCTTGCATTGCAATTTAATTTCTTGCATGGAAGTGATGAACTCGTAGGTCTTGTTGTTGATGGCTTGCTGCTCAAACAATTCATAGTCGAGTACCTTTCTTCGCTTCAAGAACAAGGTCATCCATACGCCATAGAGGATGCTTCCCAACAAGAAGATGGCAAACACCAACTTATTGTAGAAGAACAGCACCACCGAGAATACCACGAAAGTAAGCACGGCAAAGGTGATGTTGAGCGTCTGCTGTGTTAGGAAATTATTCACACGGCTATGATCATTCATCCTCTGCATCAAGTCGCCCATGAGCTTCGTGTCAAAGAAAGACATTGGTAGCTTCAAGAGCTTGATAAAGAAGTCGCTAACTAATGATATATTGATGCGCAAGGATATGTGAAGCAATAACCATCTGCGGATAAAGTCAATAGCCGTTCTGCTGATTGTAAGCATCAACTGTCCCAACAGAATAAGCCAAACAAAGCCAATATCTTGATTCTTGATGCCGACATCCACGATGGACTGAGTGAGGAACGGCAGGACAAGCAGCAAGAGGCTCCCGACTATCAAGCCCAAGATGATTTGCCCGAAGTACTTGCGATATTTCTTCACATACCCAAAGAGAAAGCGGAAAGACCGCTTCTCTTTGATGTTCTCTTCACCTTGCATCTTATAAGTAAAGAAAGCAGGAGTGGTTTCCAAGAACATAGCAATGCCCTTGTCTTCACCATTGGAGCTCGTGCTTATCCAATGTTGCTTGAACTCCTCTAACGTATAAACAACCAATCCCTTCCCTGGGTCTGCTACATAGAAGTTCTTTCCTTTCTTGACTTTATACAAGACAACAAAGTGATTTTGGTTCCAATGAAGGATACAAGGCAAAGGGACTTCACCTAGCACCATAGTTGTAGCTCTAGCGCATATAGTATGCAAGCCAAGTGTGTTTGCTGCCTCATTGATACCTAACAGAGAGACTCCTTCCGCAGTAGCAAAACAAAGTTTCGACAGAGAATCCAAAGAGTATTCTCTGCCGAAATATTTACATACCATTTGCAAGCAGGCTATTCCGCATTGCATGGAGTCATGTTGATGTATAATAGGAAAAATCATATCATTTATATTAAAAATTAACTTTCTATGTTTTCATTTTAAGAAACTTTCTGTTTGCAACAAGTTGATTTTTATTCTTTTCCGAAGCTTTAGTTTTATGACTTTACATTCTGTTCTTTTGAGATTGACCTGCACCAGTTCCTTTATACTTGCTGTTCGTTGCGTTAAAGCGATAGCGGATGCTAAAGGTAATGGTACTTGTGGAATTTAGGTCATATAACATAGTTCTTTGCACACCTGAATAGAATGTGCGATGTTGGTTCCCCGTTCCGAATACATCTGAAACGTCAAGTGTCAACGTAAGGCGATTCTTGAGCAACGACTTGTAGAGTGACAGGTCTGTATTGAAATAGCCTTGGCGGATACATTTGTTACCCATATTACCTTCAGTCTGTGCGGTCATTACAAATGAAGCCGTCAGCAACTTGAAGTCAAACGCATTGGTAAGTTGGAAAACTGCCACAGGATTGTCAAGCTTATTGCCCACATGCGTATTCATCTTGAGCCATTGCTTAAAGAGCATTGTTTCCAATGTTGGATGCCAAATGCCAAAGGTAGGGTTCAGCGTCAGTCCAGCTTGGAAAGAGTTGTAGCTATTGATGTTCTCTGGGCGAGCGAGTGACTTCATCGGATCTCCACGATAAGTCTGCGTCATCGTACAAACCTCATCTGAGATATGCGAATAAACCAATTGCAGATTGAGCCATTCCCAAGAGAGTCCGTAGGTAAGATTGTGTGTAATTGAAGGAACGAGGAATGGATTGCCCGACTCGTATGTGTATTGGTTGTCATACTGCACACCGCTTCTAAGCTCGTTGTAGCTTGGACGATAGATGTCAGTGGCATACGTCAGTTGCATCTGTGTCTTGCCAACAGGAAGCGAGAGAGCCAAAGACGGAAACCAATTGCCGTAAGTCTTGCTCTGTTCTGCTATATACAAATCATTGTCATAATAGTCAAAGTTGATGTATTCATAGCGAAGCCCTGCTTGCATCGTCAGTTGCCCGAAACTATGGCTATAGTCAACGAACGCAGAAGTCATTGACTCCTTGACTTTTTCTTTCTCGTTATCAACCACTTCAGGCTCCACTTGGTAGTGACTTCTTCGATTCACATGACTGTATTCACCGCCCAACGAAAAAGTGCCGTTCAACAATGGAATACTGAGGACAAGTTTGGATGCCAACAAATAGTTGCGATTGTTGCGATAAGAGCAGACATCAGACTTTTCCGTCTCTGTCTGGCGATATTCGTCAAGCACTGTTTCGTATAAGTCCATCCACTGCTTCTTGCCATACCAATAATAATCTGTATTGAAATCCACATTCAGCCCTCCTATCTTGCCAACATAATAAGCATTGGCGGAATAAGTCGTTGACTGACCTGGACTCAGATAATCAACGGTTGAAGATTCCTTCTGTACATTGTTCTGCATTATATTGAACGTCTGAGTTCCTTCGCCCTTATCCTTTGCTAAACGATTGTAGCTGAAGCTGGCACCCAAATTGCTTTCTTCGCCAAGCATATAGCTTACCCCCAAGCGTGCGTATGGGTTGATGTTAGTGAATTCCTGATTGACGTTCATATTCTGCTGCCAAGTATCTGTGATGTATGAATATTGCGTCACCTGTTTGTTTTCTGGAGTGTGAGCATATGCACCATACAAGAACCCATTGACATCCAATCCTCCTTTTCGATAATTTCCTTGGAACGATTCGTATGAGCTCAAGCGTTTTTCCTCATTGACCGAAAACGTAGTTTTGTTGTCAAAGCTGAAGCCTTCGCCCTGCGTCTTCTTTGTGGTAATGCGTATGACACTCTTCACACTGGCATCATATCGTGCACCAGGGTTGTTGATTACTTCAATTTTCTTTATGTTGC
The DNA here is from genome assembly GCA_902775075.1 of uncultured Prevotellaceae bacterium. Next base: position 3,927 of record CACYKX010000190.1, read on the forward strand.
TTGGTTGCAAACGTTGCAAATCCATTTGGTCTTGCATCTTCCGACCATTGATAAATATTACAGGTGTGCCACGACCAAACACTTCTATTTGTCCATCTTTGGCAGACACATTAGGAATGCGTGAAAGCAACTGTTCCATATTGGAAGTTTTCTCCAATACACTGCCTTTTATATTTGTTATCATTCCCTCTCCTCGCAGCACGGTTTTTGGCAACGAACTTTTGACAACAACCTCGCCAAGCATGTTGGTGCTTTCCTGAAGTTTTAAGGTGACGGTAGTTTGCCCCGTATAATTTATATATTGTGTTTCATAACCGATGAGAGAAACTCGAATGACATTGCCACTCTTTACGCCTTCAAGCATGAAAGAACCATCTTCCTTACTAACCGTTCCTTTAATGAAAGAAGAGTCTGCTTGTAACAGTTCCACAACATTGGCAAATGAAATCGGCATACCTTTTGTGTCTGTCACAACCCCTTGAATGTTCTGTGCCATCAGCATTGGGCATAACCCTAAGAACATTATTAGTAATTCAAAATACTTTCTCATATTATTCTACTTTATCTATAAGACAATTATCAGGCTTGGCAAAAAGTCCTAATTTCTGAGAATAAGACTTTATCCTACAGTTTCTCATGCTACAAAAGCTATGTAACTTGCATGAATTACAAGTGTCTATTTGCGAAATTGTTATACCACCTTGCATCAATTGCCACGCCGATTCTTTCTCCCAAATGTCTTGCAAAGTTTCTGTCTTTAAATCTCCTATCTTCAGAAAAGGAAGATTAAAGGCATAAACGCATGGATATACACAACCATCAGAACTTATAGCGACACGTTTTGTCCCTGCTGCACAAAAGACCTTTTCATCCTTACTATAGCCATCTATGTTTTCTTTATATGAGAGATTAGGAAAGTCTATTGTAATTCTATCAGAGTAGTTGGTTTGAAGTTGAGTAATCTTTTTGCGCATTAGACTTTCTTCTTTTGGGCTCAAAAGTAAAAAATCGTTTGAAAACGCCCTTCCTTCTGGCTCTACTAAATTAATAGACAAATGATGTACGCCCTTGTTTATTAAAAAAAGTATCAACTCTTCCAAATGCTCCTTGTTGTGGGCATTTACAACATGTGCAATATTGAGGTTTACACCATTCTTCACCATTAGATCAATTGTACGGACTATATGCTCAAATGTATTTTTCCCTCTAAGGAACTCATGTTGTTCTGCTGTACATCCATCCAACGAAATTGTTACAGATACATTTTTCTTCTTGAAAATATCCAAATTTTTCTCAGAAATCAGCATACCATTAGTAAGAATAGAAAAACTCATACGTAAATCTGTTACTTTTCTTAGCAACTGTTCGAAATGAGGATACATCATAGGCTCCCCACCGCTAATAATGACATTATAAATATTGGCTTTTTCTAATTCTATGAAGATTTTTTCCCATTCATGCGTAGACAAGTGAGTTCTTTTATCACTATGTAATTCTGATGACTGAAAACAATGCTTACATTTTAAATTACAATTGTGTGTCAATAGAAGTTCAACATCCATAGGTGAGGATGTTATAGGAATTTGCTCAATAGCATGAATGTTCGAAAAACGATTCGTTGAATGATATGAGATTTTACTTTGGACAAACAGCTGCTTAAATCCAAACTCTTTTTCTATTTGACTAACATTGTCCCATTTCAAGTGTACACCTTGTTCTGCAAGACTATTTTTCACATCTTCGTATGCTCTGGCATTTGTGTAGAAGAGATGCAAAAGTGTATAAAGCGAAGCTGTTAATCTTGCCAATTTTCGTGTTTCAATGTTGTACAAGGCATATGAGTTGCCATAATATTCATCATGCCTCATTATCCATTTATTTGATATTGTGTACAAAGCTCTATTGTCCATATCTATTACTTTTGATAAAATGGTCAAGAGAATTAAAATAAACTCTCTTGACCATAAAATTATTGAATGCAAGTGTATCCGTTAACTACCTTATGGCTTCTTCGTAGTGTTGGTAGTTGTTGTTGAAGTCGTTGGCTTAGAAGGAGAAGTTGTTCCTCCGTTATTTGTTGTGTTACAACAATTGCTTACACCTTGTACTCCAATTGCATAAACTGTGACATCCTCGATGCCAAAGCCCCCTCGCATCAAAGCGAGCTCTTCTTTAGAAAGAAGTTCTTTTCCTTTGTCCATAATTTTTTTGTTTTAAAATTAAACAAACTGTTAACTGCCTAGGAATCTACGTATCTTAGAAGTTACGCCTTTTTACCCAGACGGGGCTGTATCAACCTTGCGCAAAGGTTATTGGAACAATTGCACCAAAACGAAAGCAAACTGCAATTATTTGCCTCATTTTGTATTCTGAGTGTAAAGTATAAATACTTTTTGAAACAAAGTAATTTTCAGAGAATATTTAAATTACATTAAACTATGTTGTACGTGATTATACTTTGCATAATAACGCTAAAACGACATTTTCACTTACTTTTTTTTACGGTTTACCTGCATCTTTATTCTATTTGATTCATTAATAAGTTGTCTTGCTATACTATCTTTATATGATGCTACCTCAACCATTTTATGGTGTTGATAGACAGAATCTTCATAAACATCAACTCTGGTTCTGAGCTTGTATATCACATGACAGAGCCAAGCTACCAATGAAAAGAAAAACTTTCTTTGATGTAGGCTCGAAGCGATGGGTTACAACCTTCATTTGAGGTGATTTGTTCATCACTTCAAGTTTGTCCTGCAATGCCTTTGAGGAAACATCATTCCCTTGTCTCATCTGCTTGACTGCATCAACCAAGAACTTGCTTCGCTGCTCATTTTTGCCAAGTTCAACCTTA
>CACYKX010000191.1 GCA_902775075.1 uncultured Prevotellaceae bacterium
TGAGGTTCTCTGACATGGGAATCACAGACGAGAAGATTTCAGGATTATTATATTCGTTACCATCAACATCATTGCTGCAACCACACGACAGTGTGGTCAACGTTGCAATAAAGAGTAGGATATTCATCTTTTTCATTTCACAATTATTGTTTTACGATTGTTACAGTTTCTTTCAATTGATTTACGGTGATGGTATATGTTCCCGAAGAAGTAATCTTCCACTTCTGGTCAACATCACCGATATTATTATCGAGATATTGTTCTTTCTGATACTCATCACTCTTATTGATCAGGAGAGCATGCTCTTCGTTCCCTGTCGGAGCAACATCGTTGCCGGAAGCGCACATCAGCCAAGCACCATTCCAGTCGCTCTGCTTATCCAAAGAGAATTTCAGTTCTCCAGCTTGAAGGTTTCCTGTCCAAGTAAAGACCATAGGGTCGGTGGTTGCCGTCATAGCGGTAGCATTCCCGAGACCCCATCCGTTCGGTGTAGCATCACCGACAAGATATATCATCTCATAAGGTTTGAATTCCTTCATCATCATTCGTTCCTTACCAGCACGGATGTCGAAACATATCTTATAGGCTTTCCCAGCCTCACCGGCATTAAGATACCATTTGTTGTCAGGATCAAATCCATTGATTAGGGTAACGGAAGGATCTGTATAGCCTTGATGATAAGTTACGGCCTTGAACATATTCTCCCAACTGCCACTAGCTGTACCAAACTTGAATTCACCGGCAGCATCGAAGACTTTACCATAACGGAAGAGGAATGGGTCGAGCGGATCTTTCGTCATCTCTTCGAAGTTCCATCCTGTTGCATCACCTACGAAGAACAACTGATCGTAATCCGGTTGCTGTCCGTCTGTCTTCTCGCAAAGTAGTGTACTGTCGAGCAAATCTACCGTCATGCGATAGTAGTGAGATTCGGTGATATGGAATTTTTCATCCGGGTCATCATCTTTAGAACGATAGATCACCTTGCCTTGTCCGTCATTATTATAAGAAGGAAGGAACTGTCCCTGTGTCGTAATAAACTTATAGTCACCAGCTACAAGATTACCCTCCCAAGAGAACTTGCCATTATCTACACGAGTCATTACGGTAGGATGGTCTGCACTCCATCCGGTAGGTGTAGCATCACCGATGAGATACAACGTTTCCGTAACCGGTTGATAAGGTATCACCGCGAAGTCTACCGAAGCGATTTGTGTAGGTACCCCCTCTGAGATTGCCGAGATACGCGCTTCCAATTCAATATTTTGTCCGGGAACGCCATTAAACTTATCGAGGATGATATTATTCAGGTTTTCTTGGTTCACACTCCATGCATATACCTGAGTTTCATTGTTCACGGCAACATAAGCGTTTTGAAAATCAGAGCCCTTAGGGGCCAGTTCGAGCTGATAATAGATACGGTGCCCCGTCCCATTGTTGTTACCCGTTGTCCAAGAGAAGGCAACAGCTTCGTTGGCATGCGTTTTCTCGTTAAGCGTCGTCGCCTGCTGATCTGATGTCAACATCAGTTGATCGCATCCCTTATCCAGTTCTGAATAGTCATTGTCAGCACAAGAAGTCAATGCGACAGCGGCTACGACCATGAACAATAACTTATATATCTTTTTCATCTTTTGCTTTATTTAAAATGTATATTATGTGAAAAGTCCATTTTAATAACCGGGATTCTGAGTCATCAACGGATTAGCATCCATCTCTGTCTGAGGAATCGGGAACAAGAGGCGCTCCTTGGTAGCACGAGTTTTGCCAATGGCGTGAAGGAATTTGACAGCATAAGAGCCATCGCCTATACGGATGAGGTCGAACCATCGATGTCCCTCAAAGGCCAGTTCCACACGACGCTCGTGAATGATCTTCTCTCTCATCTCAGTCTGATTGAGTCCAGCGACATTAGGTAGACCGGCACGATGACGTACGATATTCAATGGTGCGCATGCAGCTGCAGTCTGTCCCAGTTCGTTCAGGGCCTCAGCCTTCATCAAGAGCACATCAGCATAACGCCACACGACGAAGTTGGCTGGATTCGTGTTATATTCCGGAGAGATATTCTTGGTGACGAGGAATTTACGCACATTGAATCCCGTATTCGAATAACTGCTTTTATAACTCTTGCCATCGAATTCCGGACAGCCTTCATAGAACACGGTAAGATCCTTACGCTTGTCACCCTCTTCATATTGCGAGATGAATTCCTTTGTAGGCTGATTCCATCCATAACTTCCAGCAACGAAATCCGAGTTACGAGGTCCCATGAAAGTTGACAGCCAACTAGACTGTGGATTGTTACCCCAGAAATCGTATTCTGTATTTCCGGAAAACTGTACCTCGAAGATTGATTCCGGTCCATTGTTGACGGTAGCATCGAAGTTACGCTCATAGCTACACTTTGACAAGTCGTAACCGAGGGCAGTAACAGAGTCACAGAGGTTTACCACATGCTTATAGTATTCTTTATTCTTAGGGGCAAGGGTAAGATAGATATCTGCCATCTGGGTAAGAGCTGCATCCTTACAAGCACGACCGACATTTTCGGAATCATACTGTGACTTGGCAGGAAGGATATCTATCGCACGTTGGCAATCTGACATGATCTGACGATATACCTCATCAACGGAAGCACGCGCGATAGCAGTGGTTTGTCCGGGTTTGAAGGGTTCCAAACGGAGAGGGACACCACCGTAGAGTCTTACGAGAATATAGTAATAATGTGAACGAAGGAAAAGAGCCTCACCTAGGCAACGTTCCTTCAAACTGCCCTTCTCATATCCTGTCGACTCGATACTTTTTATCAACGTGTTACACTGTCCGATGCCGACCCACGGAGAGCGCCACATATAAAGGGCCATACCGTTATCACTAAGTGTCGTGAAGTTGGAGGCCTGTACGGTTTCCAGTCCGTCAGTACCGCCACCGGCACCTACGATACTGTTTCCGGCAACGATATCGAGCGTCCACAGACGTTGGTTATACATATTCGAACTCTGAAGAGTACGATAGCATGCATTCGTCATAGCGACTGCCACTTGGTCATCAATTTCCGTTTCCGGATCGACAGTATTTTTAGGAGATCTCTCCAAGAAATCGTCAACACAAGATGACAAAGCTGTAGCAAAGGTCAATCCAAGGAAGACATTGCCAATGATATTTCTTATATTTCGTTTCATGATAGCTTTAGTTTTTAGAAATTGAAGTTTATTCCAAGGTTGAATGTTCTTGAAATCGGATAACGGGAGAGATCAATTCCATTGATATCGACCTCTGGGTCAAAACCACTATATTTGGTAATGGTGAAGACATTCTCACAAGAGAGTGTCAGACGTGCGTTCTGAATGGCCAGCGCCTTAAGCCAACTCTTAGGGAAATTGTAAGAAAGGCTCAACGTCTTAAGACGAATATAAGAACCGTCTTCTACATATCTGTCAGAGACACGTGTATTCTGGTTAGGGTCACCATAGACGGCACGTGGCATACTGTTGCTGGTGCCTTCGGCAGTCCATCGGTTCAACACATCGATAGTTTGGTTATAGGCTGCCGACATACCCGTAAGGTCAATATTATTAGCGTTAAAGATCTTGTTTCCGGCAACGCCCTGGAAGAAGACACCCAGTTCAAAGCCATTCCATGTAAGAGTGTTATTCAGAGAGAACAGACTTGTAGGATTCGGGTTACCGATGATCGTACGGTCTTCATCATTGATGACGCCATCGTTGTTAAGGTCTTTGAATCTGATATCACCGGCCTCGGCACCAGGCTGAATCGCATGCTGTTGCACTTCAACTTCATTTTGGAAGATACCATCCGTGACATAACCATAGAATACATTTATCGGATAACCTTTCTCCAATATCGTCACATACGAATTGTTGATCTGGTTAATATAATAAGGAACACTACTGTTCAAGTCGATAATCTTATTTCTGTTATAGGTGTAAGAGAGATCAGAAGTCCATCCCAGTTTACCTTTCAAATTAACGGTATGGAGGGAAACCTCAAAGCCACTGTTGCGTACCTTTCCGGCATTGGTATAAGTGGTGCTGGTATCCTCAAATCCCGAAGTGATAGGGATAGAAGCTTTCACAAGCATATCTCTTGTTGTCTTGAGATAAGCATCGAAGGAAAGTGTGGCACGCTGATGGAAGAGAGTGGCATCAAAACCGATATTGGATTGTGCCACCTCCTCCCAGTGGATAGAAGGATTAGAAAGCGTAGCTGAGACAAGGGCTGCCTGCTCATTGCCACTATAACCAAAAGGATATACACTAGTATTATAAGATGCTAGATAACTATAGTTGCTAACACTGGCCTGACTACCGGTTACTCCATATCCAGCACGTATCTTCAGGTCGCTGAGTACATCATTCTTAGGGAACCAGTCTTCTTCGGAGATGCGCCATGCCAAAGAGACAGAAGGGAATGTTCCCCAGCGATGCTCACTACCGAAACGACTGGAGCCATCGCGCCTTACCGTTGCGGTAAGGAGATATTTGTTCTGATAATCATAGTTCAAACGAGCCATATAAGAGAATAGAGCCCATTCAGTTTCGTTTCCACCGATGGAATGCATCTTCTGTCCGTTATCCATCTCATGTACATTAGCAAAGGCAAACACATTCTTCTGTGCATTGAGATAGTCGAAGTCGTTCCATTGTGATGACACACCGGCCATGACATTGAAATGGTGCTTCTTAGCAAACGTATAGTCAAGGAGGAAATAGTTATCCCATAGATAAGTAAACGACTTATTGTCGCTCTTATATCGTGAACTTTCCTCCACTGGAGTTGGTTTCCAATTGTATGCTGGTGTGAAGTTGTCGGCATACCAGAACTTAGCATCCACACCGAGAGTACTTCTGAACTTGAGCCACTTGCAGAAGCTCAATTCTGCGGTAATGTTACCAAGGAAATTATATCCATTGGTTTTCTGTAGATCCGTTTCCGTAGGACCTATCGGGTTACGTGTAGAACCAAACCATGTAGAATTTCCTTCAGGACCTGTCCAGTTACCATTTTCATCTTTTACCGCATAGGTAGGGAGCGCACGGAATGCGCTACCGATATCATAGCTGCCTTGCTGCTTCTTATCTGCGCTGACGGTGATATTATTAGACATCTTCAACCAAGGGAGTACCTGCGCATCAGCATTTTCCTGAAAAGTGAAACGATTGTATTCCACACTTCTCACAGTTCCAGTCTGCTTAAGATATCCTCCGGAAACATAATAATGTGCTTTCTCACTACCTCCGGAATAGCTGAGAGAATAATTCTGCATATATCCGGTATGTAAGAGTTCGTCGAGCCAGTTGGTACCTGTACCCAACAATGACGGGTCTGCCCAATCCGGATTAGTGGCATATCGTGCATTGCCAAGCATATCATTACTCAATGCTGCATACTGACTGGCATTAAGCATGTCGGGAACCTTGGTGGTCTTCTGGGCTGAGAAGTTGGCTGAGAAGGAGAGCATTCCTTTACCTTCTTTACCTTTTTTCGTAGTGATCATCACAACGCCGTTGGCACCACGACTACCATAGATTGCTGTAGCCGATGCGTCCTTGAGGACATCGAGACGTTCTACATCTGCCATATTCAAACTGTTCAGACTAAGATCTGTTGGCACTCCGTCGATGACCACAAGAGGGTCACAGTTATTGATAGATCCCAAACCACGAATCTTGATAGACACGTTATCACCGGGTTTTCCGGCATCCACGATCTGTAAACCGGCTATCTTTCCCTGTATGGCCTGTCCGATATTGGTAACAGGGACATCCATATCCTTAGCGTTGAGCGAACCTACAGAACCCGTAAGATCACTCTTTCGCATTGTACCATAACCGATGACGACAACCTCATTGATTTTAAGGTT
>CACYKX010000192.1 GCA_902775075.1 uncultured Prevotellaceae bacterium
GTTGCCTTTATTACAAGTGTAAAGATACAAAAATTATCTCATATACCATCATATTATTGCATTTTTTTGCGTTGCGGACTTTTTAAAGTGGACTCAGTATATATAATACGGACAATTATCAAAAATATGGCGAGCTGTTCTACAAGAGTCTGACACAATGTGATGACGAGAATAGAAAAATAAACTCATACCACTATTTTAATAATGGGAAATATGTATGTAGTTATGAACAAATTAAAGAATATAATATCCATCGAAAATAAACATATGATAAAATATATAATGAGAAAGATTGTATTATCACTATTTGCATTATGCTGTTTTTCTGCAGTAATGGCGCAACAGAAGACACGCAGCCTGTCTGTAGAATTACTTGGTGCCCAAACTATTGCAGGCATCAACTACGACAGTAGATTCGAGGGCAACTCGGGCTTAGGCTACCGTGTGGGCATTGGCTATGGCTATGGCAACACTTCAGGTTTGTTCGACCAGAAAATCAATGGCGTTGGTGTTCCGTTGGAGCTAAACTATCTGCTCGGAAAGAAGAACAGCAAACTGGAGCTGGGCTTCGGTGCGAGTCTTGGTGTATATCAAGTAAAGGAAACAATAGGATACGTCGAAGATACATGGTGGTATCCAGGTGGGGAGAATACAGACGAAACTTCTCCTAAAACTTATTTTTACACTTCATCAAGAACTCAATTCGGTTATTTCTTCTTCGGCGACATAGGCTACCGCTATCAGCGCCCCAGCGGCTTCATGTTCCGTGTAGGCGTTTCGCCGTCGTTCAACTTTGGCGACAAGTACGGACTCAGCAAGACTGCTTTCTTCCCGTACATAGGCTTCGGTTGGTCATTCTAAGCAGACCAGAACATTTTCAAACAATTTAAACAAATAAGCGTATGAAGAAACTATTGTTATGCTTGTTGGCAGGCGTAATGTCCCTTACAAGCTGCGAATGGTCCGACCCTGATGGACTTGCCGACCCTATGAAGTGGAGCACGGTTCCGTCGGGCTTGAAGAACGGCGAACTGAAAGTGGAAGCCGAAGGAGGAAGTTGCCTGTTTGCCTGCAAAAACTACAAAAGTTTTTGGATTAACAGCGTGAAGGAAGAAGGAAAATACAAGGAAAACACTTCATACAAAGAGTTTGACGGAGGCTGGTATCTCGTCAATATAGAGGACAACGAACTAAAGGTTATTATCAATCGCAACGAAACGAACGCATCACGTTCATTCACGGTTTGCGTGGAAGCAGGAAACGCCTTCGACGAATTCAAGTTCGTACAAGATGCAGCAAGACAATAATCCGGCAGCATCTATATACAAAAAAGCGTGTATTCATAATGCGTCAATGTACATCATGGATACACGTTTTTTTTCATTATTTCTCCAACCATTTCTTAAACAATGTCGCTTTTTCCTTGCTTATTACGATATTATCATCCTCACATCCTTTCAGCTTCACCATTAGTTTAGAACCGAAGTAAAAACTGATTTTCCTGATGCCATTAATGTTGGCGATATACTGTCGATAGAGACGGAAGAAACGGCCGGGGTCTAAGGCCTGCTCCAGTTCGTTCATGCTCATGGACAGCGGATAGGATGTGCCGTCGACGGCAAACGCCGTGATGCGGTTGTCGTGCATATTGATGTAGCTTATGTCGTCGGCGCAGAGCATACAAAGTTCGTCGCCTTTCGTGATTAGGAAACGCTCACGGTATTGGCGTGTGTCATTAAGCACGCCGTGCAGAGGACTCTCTACGGCAGACTGTTGTGCATTACGGTTAAGCTGCAGTTTGCCGATTGCGGCACGCAGCTCGTCAGCGTCAATCGGCTTCATCAGATAGTCGAGTCCGTTGTTCTTTATCGCCTCCATTGCGTATTCGTCGTATGCCGTGGTGAAGACCACGAACGACTGCGGCATCACCTTGCGGAACGCTTCAAACACGTCGCCGTCGGCAAGTCGGATGTCGGAGAAGATCAAATCATAGTCGTTGTTGGCGGCAAGCTCCTCCGTCACCTCCGACATACTTTTCAGCGGTCCATGCACGTCTATCGTGTCGTCAATATCCATAATGAGCCTTTTCAGACGTCTTGCGCTGAAATAGTCATCTTCTATAATCAATACCTTTTGCATCGTTCTCCTATTGTTTTCGTTTTATGATTGGCAGTCGCACCTCAAAGGCATCCTGGCTGGCTACGAACTCAGGCTCTGCCTCGCCCTCCAGGCGGTAGCGTTGCTTCAAGTTGCTGATGCCTATGCCGTAAGACTCTACACTTTGGTCATTGTTGTGGTTGGCGTATATGCGATTGTTCTTTATGACAAGCATGTTGCCTTGGCGACTAAGAGACACATGAAGCTCTATGCTGTTCTGTGGGCAGTTGTGCTTCACGGCATTCTCGATGATAAGCTGCAGGCTCAGCGAGAGAATGCATTCGTCGCGGTCGCCGTGCAAATCGTCGGCGTGCAAGATGATGGCGTTGTCGTAGCGCATGTTGAGCAGACCGATGTACGACTTGATGAAGTCGGTGCCGTCGGCAAGGGTTATATAATCCTTGTCGATTTGCTGAAGTATGTAGCGGTAGATATGTGAGAGTTTAACGACATAGTCCTCAGCCATCTTCGGGTCCTCCCCTATCATTCCAGCAAGTGAACTAAAACTGTTGAACACGAAATGTGGGTCCAACTGCATCATAAGGTATCGTTTCTGTAAGGCGAGATTCTCCTTGCCTTGCAGAACAATCATGTCGGAAAAGTGCATCGAAAGATGGATGAGTGCTACAAGACTCGCTATCAGTCCGAATAGAAAAGACGTTCCCCATATATCCTGCATCATAAGCTTAGGTGCTACAAGGCTCAGCAGCAGTTCGCAGCCACCAGCAATAAGCAGATTGAAGCCCAACACCACCAGTCCGTTCTGCACGAACACACGGTGGCTCTGCCCTTCGCGCCAAAAGCGCCGCTGTCTGAACAGCCATCGGTTGAGATACAAACTCGAAAGCGAGAACAAACCGCAGAGTGCAAAGTCGACAAGCAACTCAGGATACAGTCCGTTTACCGACTGTAGGAAGTCGGGCTGGTCTACCAATATCCAGATGATATCGTACAGGAAGAAGAAGATAAGCGAGTAGACAAGCCACTCAAGGAAAGAGTTCTTGGATCTATGCATAATTATATAATAAAATGATTATCCTTGCTCCAACAAGTTCTTGTCTGTCAAGAAATCCAAGAGTCCGACAGTCAACACACCGAGTTCGTCCTCCTTGCGATGAATGTCATCACCAACAATGACAATCTTACGAAAGTGGTCATTGATTGACAATAAAGGACGTCGCTCTTGCTGTTCCTTTTCTGGCGTAGGCATGTGAAAAGCCGACTGGATATACACTCTGTATGGAGGACGGTTCACCACAAAGTCAACCTGCAACTGTTTTCTGACAAACTTACCGTTCTCATCCTTGCCACCAAGTTCAACCAATCCTACGTCCACATTATATCCACGGCAACGAAGCTCATTATAGACAATGTTTTCCATAATGTGTGTTTCCTCCTGCTGACGATAGTTAAGAATGGCTGCACGTATGCCGATATCTGCGAAGTAGTATTTCGTCTCGGTACCAATATATTTTCTGCCTTTCACATCATAGCGCAAGGCTTCCTCTATCAAGAAAGAGTCTTTCAGATAGTCAATGTATTGTTTTATAGTGTCTCTTTTTATGGTTACCCCTTGTGCAGATTGAAAGGTATTGGCTATTCTCGTTGGATTGGTTGACGAACCAATGCCCGAGGCTATTACACGCACCAATTCCTTCATTCCTTCAGAATTACGCAGATGGTTGCGCTCAATTACGTCACGCAGATAGGTTGTTTCATACAGACCACGCAAATAGTCAGTTTTCTTTTCTTCCGTTTCAAGCAAAGCCACTTGTGGTAGTCCTCCAAAAGTATAGTAATCCAACCAAGCTTTGCGTATATCTCCACCAATACCACTAAAGTATTCGTCAAAGGTGAGAGGCCAGATGCGTATCTCGTCACCTCTGCCTCGGAACTCAGTCACAACATCACTTGACAGGAAACGAGAGTTTGAGCCTGACACATACACATCTACATTCCGCATGTGTGTCAAGCTAAGAATAACCTCCACAAATTCTTCTACCAACTGTACCTCGTCCAAGACTATATAATAAGGATTGCCATCATCCACAACCTTTGAATCTATATAGTCGAGCAAGGCATCAGGCTTTCTCAACCGTCTGTTTCGGAAATCATCAAGTTGAATTTCGATGATGTGATTATCAGTCACCCCATGTTCCAACAGCCAGTTATGCCAGATGTCAAACAGCAGGAAAGACTTTCCACATCGTCTGACACCTGTTATAATCTTCACAAGTCCATTCCCACGTCCTGCGATAAGTTCATCCAAATATTTCTTACGTTCAAACATCATATTAGGGTACTTTTTTGATATTGGTATCATATTTTACACCACAAAGATAACAGTTTTATCCCAAAAGCCAGCACAATCAATGAAAAAACTGCGTTTATCAAGTAAAAAAACAGCAAAATGTAGCATCGTAAACTACACAAAAATGTTTTTTAGAACAAAAGGGTATGACATGTAATCACACCCCACGTTCAAGGGAGTCGTTTCAACCGTACCCCTTTATGAATTTCGTTCTATAACTTCCATTCACCACATTATGGGATCGGTTAAAAGCGCCCCTCCCAACCCTTATTTCGTGATTCTTGATGTAACAGAAGGTTAAAAACGTTAAATCTTCACCTTTTCGTATCTAAACAGAATCCATATTGTGTTTCTGTTGTGTCTAAAGTTGAAATGTTTCTTGGCTGCTGCCGCAGCTTATCCTGTCAGAAGATGATGCAAAGATAATGCAAGGCGAGATAAGCGCAAAGCGAAAGTCTCAAAAAACTTCCTGTTTCCTCTCTTTCGTATATATAAATCTCAAATCCGCAACTAAGCCTTTCAACGTCCTTCTTGCGTGTTACACGTCCTCTCATTACTGAATTTGCAGATGATTTTTTCAATGATATCATTAGTATTGGTGAGCTGATAAAGAGTGTGAAAGAGGGCAATGTAGGTATTAAGAACTGAGTCCACTTTAAAAAGTCTGCAACGCAAAAAGTTGAAATAATATGGCGGAGCATCATAACATCCGTGTAGACAGAGACTGCCACCAAGGCTGATTGCCACATGCTTCAAGAGGCCGTGGCCAACAGTGAGAAAGTGACTAGATTGCCGCTGTACGACGAATCGTCCAACTGTCCCCCAAATGCCAGCCCACCGTCCCCCAATCGGGGGGACGGCTACAACTCAGTGTAATGATCAGAACATCACACACTGTTTTGGGCATGTTGGCTTTGAATAAGATTCATAAAGAGATGAAAACCCTCTTCTTATACATAGCATAGCCAAAAGACCAGACAAGGCTTACGATGCACAGCCCCCAGGCAAGTGAAGCAAGTTTCGCTCCTAACAAAGGGAATAGTACGGAGTGATAAGCCCAATGGACAATGGAATGTCCGCCAACAGGCAGTACGTCGAAAGGGATGAAGAGTAAATCGCTGAGGACATAGAGCACCAATGGGTTCACACCGAAAACCAGGAAGAAGGTGGTAAGACGATTCTTATGGCCGTGTTTGTCTATGGCCCAAATCAGCAAGGCAAGCAGGGCGGAGCACATTCCGCACGTGATCGTGGAAAATGTGGGAGTCCATATTTTCTTACTGACTGGACAGCCAAAAGACAAGAGCCACCCCATCAAGGTAAGAGAGACACCGATGATGAACAAACGCTCTATCTTGTTGTCAAGGCCATTGGTGTTCATAATGTATTTCCCCACACAGAAGCC
>CACYKX010000193.1 GCA_902775075.1 uncultured Prevotellaceae bacterium
TTTGAGCCGACACCCGGACTCGAACCGGGGACCTACGCATTACGAATGCGTTGCTCTACCAACTGAGCCATGTCGGCCTTCCCAAGTACACCCGCAGAGTATCTCACCTATTCTGGTTTTCAACTTGTTACAACTCAATGTTCTACTTATTGGAATTGGTAGAACAAAAGCCGCGATTTGCAGGTATTTGTATCTCTCGACGATATAATCTGTCTTGCTACTCTTAGCTACATCCGCCCTCCTTTTTCTAATTAATTAGTTAGTTAGGCGGTTTTGCGGGTGCAAAGGTACAATATTTTTGTATTACTACCAAACTTCGAACCCACTTTTTTGTTCTACCGTATCATTTTTTCTGCATTTCATTAATTAGAAAGTGAATTAGCTAGTTAATTTGTTAATTTCTGTAACTAAGTGTTACAAAAATTAGTAAGTTAGGTTAAAGAATTAGTTAGTTTGCCAAGATTTTTCTTGTTTTCAAATTTGGCTGTAACCAAAGCTTTTACCTTTGCAGCGTGATTCTGGAAGGATTTATCTTGTTAACCGAGATAAAAGAAAATTAGCAGGCACGAAAATGTTTATTCGGAATGCTTCAATATGAAAACATCAAGTAATATCTAATATAATAAGGTAATAATATATAATATGAAAGCAGAAAAGATTGTTAACAGAAGAGCATGGTTTCGCTCAATCAGACCAGGAGATGCCTCAAAAGGACAATTCAAGGACTACAAAGCATTGAAGTCCATTTCAGTCCAACTATCAGACTACAATGCTTATGACGGAAAGAGGAACGGAGTATTTGTACACGCAAAATACGATAGGGACAAGCTTACTGTCATTCTTGCTGGCGTCACTCTAGAGCAAAGAGAAAAGGAATTGACCGACCCGGAATACAAGGACGAATGGCGAAAATTGATTGATAAAGATGCCTAAACCATGTAGTTCATACAAGATTCCAGTACCTCTTAACGCAGAAGAAGCAGGGAGAATCTGTAATGTATCAAAATGGGCTATGTATAAAAGGGTGCAGCATAAGTCTGTCCCACATACCCGAATCGGGAAATACATTCTATTCGAAATGAATGAATTAACAGTATAAGTGACTAAGAACTATCTCAAGTCCCTGCTTTCGTTCTCTGTGAAGAAAGCGAAGCAGGGCATTTTAAATGACTATGCCCGACAAATGTAGGTCATGTGAATATGGCAGGGCGTGCATCAACGGCCGCTACTGCATGAGATATAATAATTATGTTGAATACCTAAAAAAGGAAAATTGTAATGATAATTAAGATTCAAAATAAAATGGATGCCGTCTCTGTCGAAGTCGGTTTGACAAAAAGGAATATTCTGAATAATGAAGCAGAAATCTTAGGAGACGAAGCCGATGGCATTTGCGAAATGGCGATGGCGATTCTAGAGCTGCACCCGCGATTCAAGGAAATAGTAATCAATACAGAGTTGACAGACGATGGCGAAGACAATCATTAAAAGGAAGACGACAGGAAATGGCACTATAGAATTGTCATACATTAGAAAAGAAGATGGCTATACTGGGACCATCTGTTTCAACAGTGAGGCTCAGTTAAAAGCTTTCGCCAGTTTTCTGAAACAGATGATATTGTTTAATTCTGCATCTGTAGAAATAAAGTGAAACAGTACGTCATCACTGCAATCAATCGTATGACTGGCGAGCGGGAAGCAATTTCCGCTCCTCATTCGTATTACAGGAGTCACAAATTATTGCAGCGATGGCAAGCAATAACAAAAGACTGTCAGGATCCTGCGTGGACAGACCTTCGGGTAAAAAAGCATCCTGACCAGACAAATAAGATATAGACATGGCAAAAGAAACTAACTTGCAAGACCTGATGACACCGTTCTGGCAGGCGTTGGCGGATGCTAACGACGAGCTGAACGCTTTCATTGGCGGCGGCCTTCCGTCCACGACGGAGAAGCGCCATAAGGAATTCGTTCGGAAGTTTGAGTACATGAAGACCAAGGCCAGTACTCTGTGCGACCAGATTGAAAAGGAGGTTGAGCTGAGCATCGACCCCGTGGAGATTATCCTGCCCTGGAAGACTGAGGCTTTCCAGCAAGCGTGGCAGACATGGAAGGACTATCTTCTCGAACAGCACCATAAGACAATGAAGAGCCGTATGGAATATGCAGCACTGGCTTATCTGAAGAAGATTACGGAGGACAAGGAGACGACGGCTATCGAGTACCTACAGTTCGCAATGGCCAACGGATATCCTCGGTTCTTCAAGGTGACGACCAAGAGTTACGAACAGCCAACTATTTCAGGAGGACGCAGTGATGGAGACTACTAATAATTACATGGATGAAATGGTGAACAGAGCCGTTGAGCAGCAACACCAGGAATACCTCGAGACTGCCAGCGACTTAAATGTCTGGCATTGTCCTTCCCTCACCCGTCAGCACTTCTGGAGTCTGCTGAATGCCACCGCCCAGGCCATCATGGCACGGCGTGGCGTCTATCATACTTTTGTGGTGGATGACAACAACCGCGAGATAATCCGTCAGATGTGGCTCTATATCGCAGGTTCCAAGGAATGCAAGTGGAATATCCACAAGGGTATTTATATCGGTGGAAAGGTTGGCTGCGGCAAGACGCTCTTGATGCAATCTTTCTGCGAGATACTCCACTTGATTTCCGGAAGGACTGTAGAGATGATACCTGCTACCCTACTCCATGAACGGATTATCCACGACGGCATTGACCAGCTGGCTAAGCGTCCGTTGTTCATTGATGAGCTGGGACGCGAACAGTTGGAGATAACAGCCTATGGTAACAAGATCCGACCGATAGCCGACTTGATGGCCCTGCGCTACAACAATGGTGCCAGGACCTTCTTCACGTCTAACTTCAAGTTAAAAACGCTTTCTAAAGGATATAATGAGAAAGGAGAACTCGTTGGCTACGGCCAGTATATCGGCGAGCGTATTCAGGAGATGACCAATATCGTGGAAATGCCAGGCGAAAGCCGACGTGAGAAATGGGAGGAGGATAAAGCGGTATGAGCAAGACAGAGAGAAGGCAACTGACTGCCACAGTATATAACGAATGTTCGCATACCCGCCTCGATGAGGTCACTGAGTGGCTGAATGCCAACTATGTGATTCGGGTCAACCTCCTTGACCGCAGCAAGGTATCGCTGAGTCCCACGGAGGACTGCACCTTTCATTATGAGTATCCGGTCACTGAGGATGACATCCTTATTCATGCTTTCGCTGAGGAGGTAAAAATTCCGCGTAGCCTGCTAAAGGCGATACTGGCGAGTCCTAATCACATGCATTCCTTCAATCCCATAAAGGATTATCTGGAATCGCTGCGGGGGAAATATAAGGGACCCTCGCAGATTGACATGTTATGTGCCTCGCTGCATTCGCCTAAGGAGACGGAGGAGTCAGCAAAGAGGACGAGCCATCTCCTGCGCAAGTGGCTCATTGCCACTGCTGCCTGTGCAATGGGTATCCGTCAGAACGACGTCGCCCTGGGGCTCGTCGGTGACAAGGCAGGTATCGGTAAGACGTCCTTCTTTGAGATGCTGGTGCCGCCATGTCTCAATGAATATTATCAGGTGGCTCAGAAGGACGAGCGACTGTTCTCTATGCCCAACGGCTTCACGCAGCGTTTTATACTGAATTTCGATGAGTTTGCGGCCATCGGCAAGCACAACGAGGAGCTTTTCAAGATGTATATGTCGGCCAGCGAGATAGAAATCAAGCGCCCAGGATCCCGCTACGCAGAGAAGGCTCCGCGAGTGGCTTCCTGCTGCTTCACTTCTAATAAGAATCAGCGCATGGGTGGTTTCATCAGCAAACCGGACGCTGGTCTCATGCGTCGTCTGGCTGTCATCGAGGTGGATTTTATCGATGACTGCCGCAAGCGTCTTGACGTGGACCAGCTCTGGGCAGAGGCTGTCATGCTGCTCGATGGCCAGTATGACCCTCAATGGTCACAGCAGGAGTACCGGCAGTTCGTGGACGAAAACCGCCAGTACGTCATCGAGACGAACGCTCTCCGCCTTATCCGTATCTACTATCGTAAGCCGGAGGAAGGCGAAGAGTGTCAGTTCATGACAGCCATGGAGGTCGTGCTGCAGCTGAAGAAGGAAAGGAAGATTTCCTCGGCCATGCAACAGGTCAACGAGGTGACTGTCGGCCAGGCGCTCACGGCCTTAGGCTATAAGTATTATACGAGGCGCTTCCCAGGGAAGACGCCTTATCATGGTTATGACATCGTACCACTGTACGAAGCTCAGGGAAAAAAGTAGTATCATTTTGAAAGTTTTTGAATATTTAGAGTTGAAGTCCGTTGGTTTGTGAAAATCGGCGGGCTTTTTTTTGAAGCGATCTTTTTTATTTTCCGCGTCCACACATTATTTATATATAAGTTTCCCTCACCTTCGTGAAATCTTCAAAAAATGAAGATTGATAGTTAAAAACAATGCGCGAAAAATTTTCGAATCCTTTTTACCGCACTTGCTACACTTGCTACAAATGAGTACAAAAGCACCGCCATCCCTTTATTTATCATCATCTCCAAGTAGCAACTATTATCCTCTCTACCCTCTCGAACCGCTTGTTTTGCCATGTTGCTACAAGGTACTACAATCTTTATTCTGCTACATCAAAACACTCTTAGAATCCCCTGTACATCGGCATTTCTGCTGTTGTAGCATGTAGCAAGAAGGTATATCACCACTTTTTTCTTTTCTTCCCACATATATTTTTTTTCATTGTATGGCTGCATCATCTATAGGCGTTCTAATTGTCCTAGCATCTAATGGTATGGTTCCGACATCTTTACTATAGTAGTTGGCTTACCTGTTACCTTCACATTTTCTATCCGGCTTTCACCTTTTTGAAGTCCTGCATAACGAATTTTCCTGTTTAACGTGACGCCCTCCTTTTTGGTGTACCAGACTTTTCCCGCTGCAAATTTAATGCTCGCCGTGCCCTGCAAGTACTGGTCACAAGTTCCCGATGTCTGCAGAGATTTTCCGGCAACCTTCCTTCATTTGCGTGAGTCCACGAAAATGATGGTATTCCATAAAATTTCCTGGCCATTCCTTGCCTTTAAGCACTTCCCTCGCCCAATTTCCAAGGCATCGTAAAAAGTCCTCAACACAGAGGGCATCACTAGAAGTTAAACATTTAAATTCATAAAGTTATGCAGAACAATATTTCATCAAAGTTTCAAAGCCTCGCTAAAGAGGAAAAGAATTATCTCGGTAAGCTCTCTTTTCAGAAGATGTCAGTTGAGTATTATATGAATGATTGCAAGGACAGTCATCCCGCCGTTTACGTAGGTACATACGCCAAGTACAATGATGGAAGTCTCTTTGGTATGTGGGTTGATATGGTAAAGTGTGGTGATTATGACACATTCATGGAAGTATGCCACAGCCTGCATGCTGATGAAGAAGATCCAGAGCTGATGTATCAGGATTACGAGTGTTTCCCCAGTTCATGGTATTCTGAAAGCGGTATCGATGAAGATACATTCGATAGAATCATCGAGTTCTCAGAGTTGGATGATGATGACAGGGATGCTTTCGAGGAGTTCTCGGATGCTTTCGGTAATGATTGCATTGAAAGCTTCCGTGATCGCTACATGGGCAAATGGGATTCTGAGAAGGATTTCGCTGAGCACATCGTTGATGAGTGCTACAATCTGGATAAGATGATGGGAAGTCTCGCATCATACTTCGATTACGAAGCATACGCTCGTGATCTCTTTATCGATGATTACTATTTCACCAATGGCTATGTGTTCAGGAGATAATCCTGGCACATAGTCTCTTTTCTCGATTTTTTTTCGTATCTTTGCATCTCAA
>CACYKX010000194.1 GCA_902775075.1 uncultured Prevotellaceae bacterium
ATCCATACCCATAACGATGGCGCGACGGCCCTGGAGGTCGGTCATAACGCCACCCTGTGCCTCGGTAGGAACGGTGACAGCGATGTCGTAGATAGGCTCTTTAATCTTGGGGTTGGCCAGTTTGAAGGCCTCGCGGAAGGCGGTACGGCCGGCAATCTTGAAGGCCGTCTCGTTGCTGTCCACGGGGTGCATTTTACCATCGTAGATGTTCACGACGATGTCGCGGGCGTAGGAACCGGAGAGGGGACCTTGCCCCTTTTTTTCCAGGATACCCACTCTTAATCAATGCTATTTGCCAGCCATAATGACTGGCTTTCTGTTTTTTTATTTTACTGATTTTCTGTATTATTACGGAGAATCTTATCCATTTTTGGCGTTGGTATTGAAAAATTTGCGTATATTTGCACCCGTAAATCGACGCGAGTAGTCGTGCGATGCGAAGAAAGCATTTGTATAGGTCCGAATCGTAAAGTTCGCCAGATTTTAACCAGAGGACTCCAATACTGATGCCTTTTGCTTCTGCCTATGTATTGGTTATGTGCCACTACATATCGGAGCATAGGATAAGGTTCAAAGTTGGTTTTATTCTGGAAAGGCGTTTGGCGATGCCTACGATTCATGGAACTAACAACTCGAGTTCTATGCTTTTTTATTGTACGCCGTCAACTGGGAACTCATAGCGGCGCGAAGGAGAACCATATGAAAAAAACAACAGACAAAACTTTGCAGCAAGCCATTGACGATTATATTGAACGTGGCTTTGGAAGTATGAACAAAGAAGATTTTGAGATATTTATATTCAACGAGATAATAAATAATCCGCAATACTCGGAGATGAGCGATGCTGCTATTAGCCAATTATTGCGAATTTCTGAATCAAAGGTCAGAGAATTGCGTTTTCGGACAAAAGTTAGGTTTTTGCCCGAAAATGAAGATTTGAAGGAGTCGATTATCCATTGCCTGCGTAATGCCCGAATTGTTCCCAACAGGGAGGATTTTATTGAAATTACCATAGAAGATGACGTAGCAGTCCGTTATTGGAATTCTTTTTTGGACAAACAACAAGATGGTGGCTGTGGTTCAAAAGTATTGCGTCTTTCGGCCGACAATTTTGTTTTCTTGATGACGCATTTTTATGGGAGGGAGCAAATAAAACGCGTGACGGCAGATTTGATTTCTCGGATTAATGCAAAGAAACTTGCTCTCAAGTCGAAGCGTCCGACATTGCAGAATGTTCTGAAAAAGATAGCGAAGATGATTCCTTCTGCAATAAAAACGAGTTTGGAATTAAGCGAATTGGTGAAGAATCTGATTGAAATAATTAGTTCATTATAAATAAAAAAAGACAATATCATGATGAAATATAGTACCAGATTAGTGGCTTTGTTGTTGCTTCTTGGATTGTCATCCGCAACATGGGCACAGAATTATGATGGATATATCAGTTCGGGAGGAAGTAATCCTAATGGCCGCTTATATTACAAAATTGTGAGCGGACAGGCTAATATAGTATATCCTGAATATGATGGAACTGAATGGTGGCACAATCACACAGCCTATAAGCCAAGTGGTGCAATAACAATTCCATCGAGCATTTATGTCAGTGGAAATTCCTATATGGTCAGAAAAATAGGAATGAATGCATTTTGTGGATGTACGGATCTAACGTCGGTCTCTCTTCCATCTACGCTATGGAATATTGGTTCAGCCGCATTCAAAGATTGTTCTATGCTTGATTCTGTCTTTATGCCATCCTGTAATGTGATTGGGGATCAAGCATTCCGTGAATGTATTCAGTTGTCCTATATCAATTTCCCCAACTCACTTCACACTATTGGCGATGGTGCATTCTACAGATGTCAGCAACTGACTTCTGCAAATATCCCGTCGGTGAATTCGCTCGGAGAATCTGCATTTGCACGTTGTCGGGATTTAACATCAGTTACACTTGGTAGTCTGTCGGAGATAAAAGATGGTACTTTCGTATTCTGTACGTCGTTAGCATCTATTACAATTCCAAATACGGTAACAAGCATTGGTAGTAATGCCTTCTCCGGCTGTACCGGTTTGACCTCTGTCACCATCCCGAACTCCGTCACATCTATTGGCTTCGCGGCCTTTGCCAGATGCCAATTTCTTCAATCGGTATCTTTACCAGATGGCCTTTCGGAAATAGATATGAGCATGTTCAATGGATGTATTTCTCTTTCATCAGTAACAATTCCAAACAATGTTGTAAGTATCAGACAATGGGCTTTTTTTGGCACGGCCATTTCTTCCATTGATATTCCAAGCAGTGTGACCTATATAGAAAACAAAGCGTTCGACAGTTGTGTGAATTTATCATCGGTTAATATCCATAATCCCTCTGTTACCTTAGCTAATGATGCCTTTGGCCCTACAGGATGGAACCATTTTTATTGTTCTTTAACTTCTGTTACAATTGGGAGCAATACGGTTTCTGTCACAGCGAATAATACCAATGATGAAGTAAGGGGCTATGTAAGCCTGTATATTGTGAACAACTCTACTGTTAGGTTGAGGACGGAAGGCGCTTATGGTTATCATGATTATACTTTTTATTGTTGGGATGACAGCAACACGATGGCAGAACGTGATGTGAACATTTCTACCAATAGAACCTATACTGCCTTTTTTAAAGGGTATGACCAGAATATTTATTCTATTAGAGTGCAGAGCTCTAATCCGGCATTGGGCATCGCCACTGTGAACGAATCCAGTAATACTTTCGCCATAGAAGGAGATACAGTCACCCTTAGGGCTATACCGATTGGGGGAAGCACTTTCTTGAACTGGGATGATATTCCTGTAAACGCTGTCACAAGAAGGGTACGTGTTACGGAAGACCATATTTACACGGCAGTGTTTGCGATGATATATACAATTACTGCGACCTCCAACAACGCGGCAATGGGTACGGCTTATGTAGACGGAGAATCCTCGATGACTGTTATGGAAGGAGATTATGTTTCGCTTTTGGCAGAAGCTAATGAAGGATATGCTTTCATTAGATGGAACGATAATGACACGAATGAACTACGTCGTATATTCCCTACCCAAAATATGAATTTCATTGCATATTTTGCGCCATTGCGCACAGTTACAGCCACCAGCGCCAATCCTCTTATGGGTCAAGCTTTTGTTAATAATTCCTCTGAAGTTATCACGAAAGATGGAAGTGTGGTGAACCTTACGGCAATTCCCAAGAACGGTTATCGTTTTCTCCGATGGAACGATGGTAATACGGAGTCTGAACGTTCTGTGTCTGTTTCTGGTGATATGAGTTTTATCGCCTATTTTGAGGATGAGGCTGGGCCACAGGGTATCAATGATGTGTCAGATGACAACTTTCAAATCTTTGTTCGAAACGGACAAATCATTGTGACAGGTGCTGGCGGCATGGAGGTGAGAGTGTATGACTTGATGGGTCGTAATGTGACAGGGGCAGAAATCGGCAGTGGCGTTTACTTCGTCCAGGTTGGTGATTCTCATGCAAGAAAAGTATTAGTAACAAGGTGATTAAGTGTTGAGAATGTTTGGCAAGTGATATGAAAAAAGGGGATTCCAAAATTTTGGAGACACCCCTTTCGTTTTAGTTTGTCAACATTCATTTTGGTAGTTCTTTTCTTATCAGATTGTTTATACCGATTTGGAGCCCAACTTCAAATCGGTATAAAACTATACAAATAATTGATATGCAAAGAAAAGAATTTGTTCTGTACCAAGTCGTGCCTTGGCTGTCTGTCTTAACCTGAAAAAAGTTGACACTTTTGGGAGCAATACCAAAAGTAAAAATGAGACAAAAGACACAGACACGTCAGGTGTACAATGAAGAACTCGAATCAAAAGGGACAGGAACTTTGATTCACGTTTTGTTCAATTAGGAAAGATACGCAATCTTTTTGAAACCGCAAAATCAATTATCTGACCCAATTGCAATGGTACCAATGAAGACTGACGGTGACACACACCTATTGATATTGCGATGGCTCTTGTCGGCTTTCTTCTCGTCGGGCGAGAGGGTCGAGACGCAGGCGGTATTGGCAGCCTCGACGATGGCATAGAGGTGGTACGTTACGGATGTCGAGCGATGTCTACGCTTTTTTGATGTTTGAGTTTAAAGCTAAAACGTGCCAGCTGCCGTCGTCGCGGCGGTCGAGATAGCCTTTCTTGCGGAAGCTCTCTACCTGCTTCTGTACGGCAGAACGGTTGACCGACAAAGAGTCCGCCATCTCGGAGAAAGTGACGAAGGGCTTGTCGCGCAGGAGCGCAAGCAGGCGACTGCCGTTCCCGCTCCTGAAGTTGATCCGCAGACCGTCGTACCACCAAGTATCCTTGTCGGAATTCCTCACGATGTCTATCTCGCATTGCATCTCCTCGCACACCGTCTGGCGGAAGAAGGCGAGAAAGGAAGCAATCTTGCCTATGGTGGCGTGAGCACCGTCGGAGGGCACTTTGCCTATTTTCTGGTCAGCACGATGCAGGGCCTCAAGGTATTCAGCCTTCTTGCGGTTGCGGATGACAATCATTGGCCACCCGTGACGGGCCATAATGTAGTTCACCATCAGGCGGGCGATGCGTCCGTTGCCGTCTTCGAAGGGGTGGATGCGGATGTAGCGGTAATGGAACAAAGCAGCCAGCTCCACAGGCGACAGCTTGCCCTCCTGCTCGGCAGTGTTGTACCAATCCACAAGGTCGCTCATCAGCGAGGCTGTTTCTTCGGGCGACGCATATTCGAAGCGGTCGCCATATCGGGTAATGACGCTGTTGGGACGCGTCTTATACTGCCCGGCATGGACGGTATAACTCGTCTGTCCACCTCCAGGGAGGTCACGATAGACGGTGTAGTCCTCGCGCAGTAGCACTTTGTGCAGTTGGCGGATGAAGTTCTGCGTCAGCGGTATGCCTTTGTCGTGCACGGCTTCCATCACCATTTCAACGCCCACCTGACTGGCTTTCATATCAACAAAGTCCTTCAGGTCTCCTTCGCCGCTCACCTTGCCAAACAGCAGGAGCAACTCCGTCTGCCCATAGGTCAGCGTGTTGCCCTCGATGTGGTTGCTGTTGTAGTTGTATTCGGTCGTAAACTTGTTACGCAACAGCTCGGCGTGCTTCTCCGACATCGGGAAAAGAGCCTTCCAGTCGTTGTATATTTCTTCTATCTTCATAAGCGTACCACCATATTATATGGGTTTCATACCACCTTACTAACGCACTTCTTTCGTTTTTATTGTATATACTACCTATTTAAGTGGTGGTTGTACCACCTTTGAGGCAAATATCGCTGTTTCTTCGTTGATTACTTCGTGATATTCCGTAGATTTATCGACTGCAAAGATACGAGCTTTTTCTGAAACAGCAAAATATTTTATCAAGAGTGTGATATGGTTTTTGGTGTTTTGAATATCGGGGTGGTTTTCAGTAGGTTGCTATTGCCGCAAAGAAGGCACAAAGTAGGCAGAAAGAAGGGGTAAAGAATGAATGTGTGGTATTCGTAATGAAAAAGCCGATTTCCGAAAAAGAAGATAGCCGAAAGGACGTGGACGCATACCCGCCGCAGAGGACGACAAAAAGAAAAGGGTGCCTGTAATAGACACCCTTTGCCGTTGTTGGATTGGAACTTTTCTCTTTTGCGTTCCTTAGATTACTCTTCCTCGCTGGCGGCTTCTTCGTAAGCTTTGAGGAGGGCCTGCTGGACGTCGGTCGGGACGAGCTCGTAGCCGCTGAAGGTCATCGTGAAGGTACCGCGGCCGCTGGTGAGCGAGCTCAGAGCGGTGCAGTAGCGGTTCATCTCGGCCAAAGGAGCTTTG
>CACYKX010000195.1 GCA_902775075.1 uncultured Prevotellaceae bacterium
ACAAAAAACAGCAGGCATTCCGAAGAACGCCTGCTGCTTTCAAGTACTTCAGGATAATTCAGCACATTTTGAGTCAAAAGACGCATTATTCCCACTCGCTCCTGCAAACTGTGAGCTAAACGATTTTGTATAGGCCATTTAGCTTAGATTATCAGGATTATTTGCATTACCTATAAATTATGGGCTATCAAGATTTTTGTTGTCACTGTGTTGTCATAGGATACTTTGCCTATCTCTCCTTAGGTTTTATTAATGTTGCGCCAGGGTAAGCGATCAGCGCATGGGTTCCGCCATATCCGCAATTTGCTTGATCCAATCACGAAAATGTGGGCACTCTCTGATTATTGTATCTAATCCCATGTCTTTAGAGAGTATTGTGCCGTTTCTGACTTTCGCATAACCGGGAATCAACTGCTCCAAGCGCTTAGATGGAGCGGTTTCAGGTGAATTGTTGATATGTTCGGGCGTGGGAAAGGAATCTCTAATGGCTTGTACTTTGTCTGCCGTGCTTTCGTCTGCAATCAGGTTGAAAGAAGCGGGGTTTGAAAACAGAATGCCCTCAAACTCGTGAAGCATAAAGTGAAAAGAACAATTCCTCATACCGATGTCAGAATCGACAGTAGCCTCTATTGCTTCAATTCGTTTGATTATATCTGGATCTTGGTTGTCAATTCCGGGTGTGTTGCTTGGCATTGCATAGTAATCAAACATTGTCGTGATAAATTCGTTGCTATGAGACTTGCACAAGATTGATAATTCGCTTTTGATCTTATTATAGTCGCTGACACCGCCTCTATATTTTTTCAGACTTGTTCTCTTTGTTGTGCAGACTATTGGGCGCACAATGATTCCGATATTAAAGAAATAAGGATACAGTATTTCGTTAATAAAAGTCTCTTCGGTTGGTCCTTCGCAATAAATATACACGTTTTTCATTTTGAGAGTCTACCTCCCAAAACATTCTTTTTCCAAAGGTCTCCGAGCGCATAGTCTTCTTCGAGCCAGGCTTCCAGCTCTTCTTCATCCAAGCGCTTGAACTCCGACCCATTCTCACCACGATCAACCACGATGACATCTTCGACATCAAACTCATTTAACAATTCTACAGATTGCGTCGAGATGATGATTTGTTTTTCATCTGAGAGTTGCTTGACCATCTCCGAAAAAATCGTTATGGCATAGGGATGGAGACCAAGCTCTGGCTCATCGACCACAATAGTTGCAGGTTGCAATTCATGAGGTTGAAGAAGCAAGGTCGCCAGGCAGATAAAACGCAAAGTACCATCTGAGAGTTGAGATGCGTTGAAAATATCGTCGCATCCTTTTTGCTGCCATTTAAGAACGATTTGCTCTTCGTTTCCTTCTTGAGGTTCAAGAACAAAATCGGAAAAATAAGGAGCAATTAGCTGAATCGTCCGTACAATCTCATCGTAGTTCTTCTTATAATTACTCTTCAGCCGGAAAAGGAACGCGGCGAGATTAGCGGCATCATACATGAGCACTTTGTTGTTCGAGATGTTGTGTTCTTGTTTAACCTTTGCACTCCGTCCAGTATCGTGGAAATGGTAAACTCTCCAGTTTTGCTTTCTGAGGATCGGAATCACATACTGATCAATATTGTTATGTGCTCCGGTCTCCCACATGGATTCACTATTACCGCGCGCAACATTGCTTTCGTTCTCCCAACCTCCGTGGTAACCAAAGAATTCTTTTTGAAAAATTAGCCTATTATCATCGGTTGGAACCAGGACAAAGCCGTAGGAATTCTGACCGAAGAACACCTCAAAAGCTATACGTTCAGTCTCTTTTCGGCCTTTGTATAAGAGCGCATTAATCCCGCTTTGTGCAACGGACACTTGGAGATTCTTCGTTAAAATGTTCTGTAGCAACGAAAACGCCGAAATGAAGTTCGACTTTCCCGCACCATTGCTTCCTATCAAAACATTTATTTTTCCAAATGAAATGTCACAGTTTTTTATTGACCGATATCCTTGAATAGTAATTCGACTTAGTTGATTGGCATTGAGAGGCATGTTCTCACCTTCTTCCAAAATTACAATGAGACCTTTTGCTGAATAATTGAATCAAGCAAAGAAACCGTTTCCTGTTGATAGCGTTGAATCGCCAAATACTTTGCAGCAATTTCTTTTTGAAGGGCTAGATCAATAGCTCCTTCGGCGTCAACAGGAACAGGCACCATCACGTCAGTAAGCATAGAAGGGTATAGCTTAGTAAACTCGTCTTCACCATTATCTCCTTTTCTGCCCTTTGCCAATTCTCTAAAAAGTGGCTCTAACACATATTTCATATAGTCAAAATCCAAGTCTTTTCGGCCATCTTTTGGAAGCAGAATCCCTCGATCTCCATTAATAGAGAACTTCCCGTCAAGGACTAAAATGGTTCCCGCAAAGCCATTTGTTGACCAAGTCAAATAGCGTCCATCATAGTCAAAAGTGTCTATTTGTGTCAGAGGTTTGTTGCTGGATGCAGAAAAGACAGGGTATGGACCAGAATGTGTGTTCCCGTATTTTTTGGTATATTTGGATAGGCCTTTAACTGTGTTAAACAATTCGGGGAGGGGGAAATAGCTATATCGGTAGTCTTCTCCTTCGAATATTACCTTTACAGTCTGAATTTCTGTTTGTTTCTCAAGTGCACTCTCTCGAAATTGCCGTAATCCGACGATTGCTTCTGCTATTTCATTTTGAGCAGTTTCATCAAATTCTCCCTTTGAGTTGATTGGGATCGATAAGTGAATCTGTTTCATGTTATTGAGTGATGCCCGCAAGCCTCTATCAAATCCATACTTGTATTTGTTTTCTTCGAGGACATACGCAAGATAGTAAGGGTTAATTCTGCGGTCTAAAATCTTAATAGTGCCACAATGATCAGTTGAAGCAAATTTAGTGCCAGCAGGCATAACATTAAACACAAACTCACCATCTATTCCCCAAAGAACATAGGGAGTAGTCCAGTCATCAATGTTGCTCCTATCCACAAAAACAAACGGAGAAAACACATTTGCACTATAGGCAGGAATATCACCTGTTGTATTAGTGAAGTCTTTTCGCAAGAGCCGTTTTCCAATAGACAATTCAAACAAAGATGGGTCGCCTAGAGATACCTCGATTGAATTGACTATCTCAGATTTTTTTTTTGCAAGTTCGCGAAGTGGCTCGTCAAACTCCAATAGAGTTGATGCCGCTTCTCCAACCATACTAATATAATCGTCTAACGAAACCGCTGCAATGTCTTCCTCAATCCCAAGCTCGATTTTCTCCTCTCGCGTCCACCACCGGTCCACAGACCAATGAGAGCCATCATAAAACGAAGAGATATCTACTATCTTGCACCGCTTGTCTTCTGTCTTGAATCTAGTTTTGGAACCTTTGAACATGTTGAACAGATCAGAAGCGTTTTCAAGATCGTTCTGGTCAATATCAAAACGATAAACATCTCGTGTTTCACCTATTTCTGAGCACAAATAGGTGAAGACTGGCGCTGTTTGACGTTCGAGCGTAGGAACACCACTGATACTAACTGGTACCTTCTTTGTAAGGGCAAGGATATACGTTTTCTTATTTGTCGTAAAGAAAGTATTCAGAGGCAAAGAAATTACCGCATCAATATTGCATTGCTCCAGAATGAAGTTGCGGAGTTTCTTGTCATTGCTACGATTCATGATGCCATCAGGCACAACAACAAACGCCTTTCCGCCTGGCTTTAGAGCGCGAACAATCCACTCCATAAACAAGCCTTCAATGCCCATGGCGCTGATCTTATAATAGTTCTTAAGAGCATCATCCTTTGCAATCTCATCTTTAAGATTGCTGCTCCCGCTCATAACATAAGGGGGATTGGTCAGAATGAGATCATATTTATCAACAATGGGTCTTGCCAGCGTCCCGAGAATAGAATTGGTCTGGAGCAAAAATGTATCGTTAAACAGTTGCGCAAATTTCTGTGTTATGTCGGAATGTTCCTTGATCATCCCGGACATATAAATCAGCATATTTGCCTTGGCGAGAATGATCGTCTTCTGCTCATCTTTGTCAAACCCTTTGTCAAAGCCAGACAATGTGACTTGCGGTTCTAATGTATCTTGTCCATTTTCATCTTTACCGATTCTGTACAGCCTATCAAGGTTATGAAGAATCGGTTCAAGCAAAAACTTGCCAACACCACAAGCGGGGTCACATATTTCCATCCCCGCAGTGATATCGACCATGTTTACAATAGCGCGGACAACTTTCAGCGGTGTGAAATACTGCCCCCAGTTCTTCTTGCTGATGGATTCCTTCAGAAATGTTTCGAAAAGCTTGCTTTTAAAATCGTAATCGATGTTTTCGAGTGTTCCAAAATCATTAAAGCGTTTTAAGATACGATGAAAAACCGTAGCATAGCCAGAAACCGCCTTATCATCTTTGGAAACAAAGATGGTTCCATTGATAATGGTTGTTTTGTCCTTTGGGTTCCCGGGGAACAATTCCTTTATTTTCACGCGGACGGTGGAGGCATAGTATTCCAAAACCTCATTCTCATTATTCCCAGAATACCGGCCAAGGAGATCATAGAAGGAATACATTCCCTTGAGTACACCAAGGTCACTGAGGTATTTAAAGATAAAGATCTCTACAAACGTATACAAGCAATTCTCCGGAGTCGCTCCGGAAACAGCCCACAAGTCCTGCCACACTCTCTCAGCAAGTGGAAGCGGATCAACCGCAGCAGCGGCTTTGAGTCTATCATTGGTCGCGCTGATAGAAGAACGAATCTTGTTGATCAGCGTAATGCAGTCTGTACTATTTTTATCAAAATTCAGGGTAATCTTACTGCCATCTTCCTGCAAAATTTCATTGCCTGTTGCCGGATTAACCCAATAGGATTTCTTGCCATCCGTGACAATATAGACTCTTGCCTGCAATGCTTGGGCGGTTCCAAGCTCCTGAGCGATTGCCTTTTCCACCAGCTTATCAGTGCGCAATTGAGCGGGCGTCTTGTACTCAAGCGCGGCAATAACGATAGGCTTCTTAACTATCAAAGCATCAGGCTTCTTGCTTTCAAACTCTTCATAGTCTCGATCTGGGATAATCTTTGCGCCTTTTAACGCCTTTAGCGTAGTGGCACCAATGTTATAGAAATTCCAATCTCCCATTTTTTCGGGAGCTTCCACCAAGTTTCTCTGAATCAATTCTTCACTCATTGATAGCAGCTCCTTTCGTGTTATTTGTATGTTCCGCCAAATAGGTGTCAATATCAGATTTTTTGATACGCAGGGAGCGGTTTCCATTGCCGACGCGAGAGGCGATAAGCTTGTTAGAAGAAATCAGTCTACGAACCGTTTTTTCACAGACTTGAAGGTATTGCGATGCCTGAGCAACTGTATATATTTCGTCCGCCATAGCACATTCCTCCTATTTTGTCAAGTATAACATTT
The DNA here is from genome assembly GCA_902775075.1 of uncultured Prevotellaceae bacterium. The sequence continues at coordinate 5,438 of CACYKX010000195.1, forward strand.
TCACAGGCCAGAATGCAATAGAGAAAAAGACTTTTGTGGACTTTAATGGACAGAAGGAGAAATTGAAAGACATTTACAAGCAGTAAATGTACAGTGGGCGGCGGGGATTGCTCCCCGCCGCCGTTACTCATGTGTAGATCAGATCGTTGTTCACCACCTCTTTCGCCCGATCATGGATGCTGTTCATCCGCTGCACCCATAGCATTTGATCTTGGGCCTTGAGCTGTTCGGTGATACCCTCACGGGACACCAGTTGTTTTTCTGTTATCAAATCGTTATCAATGCTGATAACAAAAAACAGCAGGCATTCCGAAGAACGCCTGCTGCTTTCAAGTACTTCAGGATAATTCAGCACATTTTGAGTCAAAAGACGCATTATTCCCACTCGC
>CACYKX010000196.1 GCA_902775075.1 uncultured Prevotellaceae bacterium
AAATAAAAATTTTAGAAAAATGGTAAATGTAGCTATTAACGGTTTCGGCCGTATTGGTCGTCTGGCTTTCCGTCAGATGTTTGAAGCTGAAGGTTATGAAGTTGTTGCTATCAACGACTTGACAAGCCCTAAGATGTTGGCTCACCTTTTGAAGTACGATACTGCTCAGGGCGGTTTCGCTGGCAAGTACGGTGAGGGTAAGCACACTGTAGAGGCAACAGAGAACTCTATCATCGTTGATGGTAAGGAGATCAAGATCTCTGCTGAGAAGGACGCTGCTAACTGCCCATGGGCTGCTAACAAGGTAGACGTTGTTCTTGAGTGCACAGGTTTCTATACATCTAAGGAGAAGGCTTCAGCTCACCTTACAGCTGGTGCTAAGAAGGTAGTTATCTCTGCTCCTGCAGGTAACGATCTTCCTACAATCGTTTACAACACAAACCACAAGACTTTGACAGCTGACGATAAGATTATCTCTGCTGCTTCTTGTACAACAAACTGCTTGGCTCCTATGGCTGCAGCTTTGAACGCATATGCTCCTATCGAGAGCGGTATCATGTCTACAATCCACGCTTATACAGGTGACCAGATGATCCTTGACGGTCCTCAGCGTAAGGGTGACCTCCGTCGTTCACGTGCAGGTGCTTGCAACATCGTTCCTAACACAACAGGTGCTGCTAAGGCTATCGGTCTTGTAATTCCTGAGTTGAACGGTAAGTTGATCGGTTCTGCACAGCGCGTTCCAACTCCAACAGGTTCTACTACTATCCTTATCGCTGTTGTTAAGGGCAAGGATGTAACTGTTGAGGGTATCAACGCTGCAATGAAGGCTGCTCAGACTGAGAGCTTCGGTTACAACGAGGATCTTATCGTTTCTTCTGATATCGTTGGTATGCGTTTCGGTTCACTCTTCGACGCTACTCAGACTATGGTATCTAAGATCGATGACGATACATACCAGGTTCAGGTTGTTTCTTGGTACGACAATGAGAACTCTTATACTTCTCAGATGGTTCGTACTATCAAGTACTTCGCTGAGTTGGCTTAATAGAATTTTTACTTTTTCAAGTATAATTCAGCCGTACGGTTTTTACCGTGCGGCTTTTTTAATATTCTTATGTAAAGTAACCTTACTATCTTTTTTACCCTTTTCTTGCAAAAGTGGTATTTTTTAATTATTTTTGTGGTCGATGAATAAAATGATTACGATATTAGGACCTACTGCCTCTGGCAAAACAGATTTGGCTGCCCATCTTGCGGCAAAAATTCATGCTGAAATTATCAGTGCAGATTCTCGTCAGGTATATCGCGGAATGGATATTGGTACAGGTAAAGATCTTGCAGATTATACAGTGGATGGAGAACAGATCCCTTATCATCTGATAGATATCTGTGAGCCGGGTTCTAAGTATAATCTCTTTCAATATCAGGAAGATTTCTTGAAAGCGTATGAGGATATTGTTGATAGGGGTGTGATGCCAATTCTTTGTGGCGGTACAGGACTATATATCGAATCGGTCCTTGGTGGCTATCATCTATCACCGGTTCCTCAGAATCAAGCTTTACGTGATAGTCTTGCTGGGAAAACACTCGAAGAACTTACCGAAATGCTTCGACAACTTAAAGCAAAGACCGGTAGCAATATGCACAATAAGACAGATGTGGATAGTTGTCAGCGAGCTATACGTGCAATAGAGATAGAAACCTATAATCTCGAGCATCCTACTCCAGAACGGGAATTCCCTAAGATAGAAAGTCTTATCATCGGTGTTGATATTGAGCGTGACGCACGTAGGGCAAAAATATCAGACCGACTGAAAAAGCGACTGGATGGAGGTATGGTAGATGAAATCAAAGGACTGCTCGATAGAGGGATACCTGCGGAAAATCTGATCTATTACGGATTGGAATATAAATATGTGACGGAGTATATCATTGGTAAAACCACCTATAAAGAAATGTATCGTAAGTTGGAAATAGCGATCCATCAGTTTGCTAAGCGACAAATGACCTGGTTTAGAGGGATGGAGAGAAGAGGATACAAGATACATTGGATAGATGCTCTTCAACCAATGGAAACTAAAGTTGATGAGATTATAAAGTTCATAGAAAAATCAGAATAATACATGTTTAGGCTATGATAAACGAGAATAAATGGGGCATCTTGTATTGTCCGAAGAATGGTTTTGGAAGTAGGAAATACTGGGAGAAAATCCAAAAGTGTCTGTGTGAGTTTGAAATAGATTTCGACTTTGTACAGAGTGAAAGCTCGGGAAGCGTAGAGCGACTCGTAAACATGTTGATTAGCAATGGATATAAAACCATTGTTATTGTCGGTGGTGATTCCGCCTTAAATGATGCCGTGAATTGTCTGATGAATGTAGAGAAAGATCTACGTGACCAGATAACACTAGGTGTAATACCTCATGGTATTATGAATGATTTTTCTCATTTTTGGGGATTCGAAGAAGATGATTTCGTTAAGACGATAGGGTGGCTTAAGAAACGTCGCGTTAGAAAGATAGATTTAGGATGTATCCGTTATACGAATAAGCATGGTGATCGCTGTCATCGTTATTTTCTGAATTGCATCAATATCGGTTTGATAGCTTCCATCATGAACCTTCGTCGTAAGACCCGTCATTTCTTTGGGTCACGTACAATATCTTTTTTGATCTCATTCTTCTTGATGATCTTCCAGAGAATGGACTATAAGATGAAACTGAAAATAAATAGTGAGAATATAGAACGTAAGGTGATGACACTTTGCATCGGTAACTCTACAGGTTATGGTCAAACCCCTAATGCAGTCCCTTATAACGGCATGCTAGATATATCTCTTGTTAAGAACACGCAGATAACCCAGTTGTTTGAAGGATTCTATCTTTTTGTAAAAGGTAAGATATTAAACCATCGTAGTGTTTTACCTTATCGTACCCAAGAGGTAGAAATCGAGAACATAGATCATGCCCTTGTAGGAATAGACGGACGTCTGATGAAGACACCAATAGGAGAATTCCGAGTAAATGTAGAGCAAGAAGTATTAAACTTCTTGATTCCAGAATAAAGGATAAAATAATCGGATGAGAGAACTACCCTTATCCGATATTTGATATTCTACGTAATTCCTCGTCATTGATGATTTTGATTTTTCTACCATCAATGGCGATTATTTTTTCATTGGCAAAAGCAGATAAAGTTCTGATGGCATTACTTGTTGTCATATTTGATAGACTCGCCATATCTTCTCTGCTCAAGTATATGCTTAGCGTATATCCATCTTCTTCTATTCCATAGCTGTCTTTTAAGAAGAGTAATGCCTCGGCCAGTCGACCGCGGATATGTTTCTGAGTAAGGTTTACCGTGCGATCATCAGAAATACCCAACTCACGTGAGAGCATATAGATGAAATACTTGTTGATCATGAAATTCTGAGACATCAACTGCACAAGGATTTCAATAGGGAAGGATGCGATATAACAAGTCTCAAAGGCCGTAGCAGCAGTTTTATATTTTTCCTGTGCAAAGAAAGCACGATAGCCGAAAAACTGTCCGTTGCGTATGACACGTACAATTTGGTTGCGGCCAATACCATCTTTGAAGATTTTCACCTTGCCATGAATTAAATATAAAGCAAGGTTGGGTGACTCGAAATCCCGATAGATATAATCGTTTTTCTTATATCTGCGAATAGTAATATTGCGCAAAAGGAGATTGTATTGTTCATCAGTAAGTTCTCCCCACTGCTGTACAATTTGCTGTGCAATTTGATTTTTTGTGTAATCTAATTTTGCTGCCATATCCTAAATTCTATCCTTAACCTTATAGTGAGTTCTTATTGTCAGAATGGTATTTCATCATCCTCTACACTTGCAAAATTACATATTTTTGTTGAAATCGACATTTTTTTTGGCGAATTTTATATTATAAAATAAAAAAAATAAAATTTTCGCATAAATGTATTGACTTTCATTTTGTCGTGCAAGAAAAAATCCCTACCTTTGAAGTCATAAAACTAAGAATTGAGAAATCGCATTAAGAAATACAGAGACTCATTCTGAAATCGACAAAACATTTAAACCTTAATACACATCTATGAGTTATTTAAAATTCGAACATGCTCTGATGACCAATTTACAAGAGTCATTACCGAAAGAGTTGCTACGCACCAACCGTTCGGGAGCTTATTCGTGCTCTACGATTGTAGACTGTAACACGCGAAAATATCATGGTTTGCTCGTCGTTCCTATTCCCGAACTTGATGATGACAATCATGTACTTTTATCTTCGCTGGATTGTACAGTTGTTCAGCATGGCGCTGAGTTCAATCTAGGCTTGCATAAGTATCAGGGCAATCACTTTAGTCCTAACGGCCACAAATATATTCGAGAATTCGACTGCGACCGTGTTCCGACAACTTTATATCGTGTAGGAGGTGTAATCCTTAAAAAAGAAGTTGTCTTTCAGCATTACGAAGATCGAATATTGATTCGATATACACTCGTTGATTGCCATTCTGCAACGACATTGAGGTTCCGCCCGTTCCTAGCTTTTAGAAGTGTGCGCCAATTTACGCATGAGAACGGAGCTGCCAGTCGTGATTATTCTCCCGTGGACAATGGCATCAAGACTTGTATGTATGCCGGTTATCCTGATCTATATATGCAGTTTTCCAAGAAAAACGAGTTCCATTTCATGCCCGATTGGTATCGTGGCGTAGAATATCCGAAGGAGCAGGAGAGAGGATATGCTTCTAATGAAGATCTTTATGTTCCAGGATATTTTGAATTCCCTATCCGTAAGGGAGAGACTGTCGTGTTTGCAGCATCCATCAGTGAGATAGATACACGAAAACTGAAGACATTGTTTGATAAAGAAGTTGATGCCCGTACGCCCCGCAACAATTTCTTTCATTGTCTGATTAATGCAGCACACCAGTTTCATATTCATGAAAAGAACGATGATCGATATATTCTTGCAGGCTATCCATGGTTCAAGTGTCGCGCCCGTGACACCTTTATCTCCCTTCCAGGTCTCACCCTTTCTATCGAGGAAGATGATTACTTTGAATTAGTGATGAAGACGGCAGAGCGGGCTATCCGAGAGTTTATAGAAGGAAAGGAAAATACGACAAAGATTGCCGAGATGGATCAGCCTGACGTCTTGTTATGGGCTATTTGGGCCATGCAGCAGTATTCTCGTAAAAAAGGCAAAGAGTACACCTTGAAGAAATATGGTGAACTCATGAAGCGTATGATGCTTTTCATAGAGAATAACCAGCATCCTAATGTTCAGGTCAAAGATAATGGACTGCTCTGGATTGATGGAAAAGACAAAGCCATGACATGGATGAACTCCACGGTCAATGGCAAACCTGTAGTCCCTCGCACTGGATATGTTGTAGAAATCAATGCGTTATGGTATAATGCTCTGATGTATTGTGCCACATTAGCAGAAGAGGACAAAAATGAACAGGATGCAGAACATCTTCGCAATTTCGCAGATAAGGTAAAGCATAGTTTTGTCGACACTTTCTTGAATGAGTATGGTTATCTCTATGACTATGTCGGAGGAAATATGATGGATTGGAGTGTACGTCCGAATATGATTTTTGCTGCAGCATTTGATTACTCTCCACTAGATCAGAATCAGAAAAAGAAAGTGCTGGATATCTGTACACGTGAACTACTTACCCCTAAAGGCTTGCGAAGTCTTTCTCCTAAGAGTGGTGGATATAATCCTGTATATGTAGGTCCACAGTTGCAACGTGATTATGCATATC
>CACYKX010000197.1 GCA_902775075.1 uncultured Prevotellaceae bacterium
GTATTTCGACCTGGGCCGCCATGCCGTAGAGATGGCCCGCCGCCTGCGGACGGTCCTGCACGAAGCCGGCTGCACCTTTTTCCTGGAATCACCGACCAATCAACAGTTTATCATTCTCGAAGACAGTCTGATGGAGCGTCTGTCGCACGAAGTCGCCTTCGATTTCTGGGAAAAGCACGACGCCACGCACACCGTTGTGCGCTTCGCCACCAACTGGGCCACCCACCCCGAAGACATCGATGCGCTGGCGGCAATCCTTCAAAGACTATAAGTACTGGAATAGTTGAAATACTATTTCAGGAACAAACCTCTTTAGTCATTTCTTTTCATTACTGTCCACTAAAAAATCTCATAAAAGTTCTTTAATAATATTGTAAGTTAAAAGGTTGCAAAGTTTTTGAGCGCGCAACGATTTGAACTTTACTTTGCGGAAGTTATCCTTCCGCTATGAATACAGGTTCCTACGTTTTTGTTCAGATGGTCAAATTCTTGGATAAGTCTGTCTTCCTTCGCATCATGAAAAAGTATGATGGCGACAAGTACGTCAATTGGACTGGGCCGGATGGACCGACTTTGTTTTAAATGTTAAACTTATATAACCGTTCAATTATTAAGTGGACATTAATACGTTTTCCTGTTGATTAACAATGATAATAACAATCATTCAGCTTTGTTGACAAATTGTTCTTGCAACAACCGATCTATTCTTGCTATCGCATCCGAGTCACCTTGCTGATAAGAATCAAACGCCCGTAGGATCTCTTGTTTGATTCCTTCATCCAACATTCTCAAATCCAGCATCATGCCCTTATTCAAATCATTGGGTTCAAACTTACTCAAGCCATTTCCATACTCGCGCCCATTATCCAAAAAGATTAGTCTGGCGGTGTTGGAAATAAGATATGCGAATAACAATTCTATCGATACAGAAACAAACAAGTTCTCTTTTGGATAAATACAATGAAACGTAGTTAGGCAAGTCGCATCAGATGTGTTTCTGATAAAATTGAGCCGATCTCGACTAAAAACAGATACCCAAATTGGCGCAGGTTCCCTTTTTTCTAAAGCGAACCACGGATTTCGACTTTTTGTCAGAAATCTTTCATTACACTTATCGTCCTCGCCCTTTTTAATATAGTTCAAAGCAGCCTGGCACTTTGAACCTTCTCCGTCAAAAATGAAAACATACTTGTCTTGATCGCGCAGAGACTCAAAGTCAGCCTGACTAAAAAAACTACTGGCGACATCAACACAATGGCAAATACATGGTTTCAAATTCTTCTCTGGAATGCCATATTTTCTGGCTTTTGAAAGATTGAATTTGAAGAAATCATTTGCTCCAGTAGCAATTCCTCTGGAGACCTTGGCAAACGTTGAAAAAGGGACTAGGTGATTAAAATAACTTTGGTTCAATGGCTGATAATATGACTTCCATTTCACACCACTCTCCATACTATCAGTCTCATATGTTTTGCAGAATGACGGGATCGTCGGATAGCTTGATATCAGTTCCTCAATTCTATCGAGTTCAGATGCATTGCTAACATTGGTGAAGGAAACAGATTCTGAATGGCCATCGTTCGCGCACAAGACAATAGCAGATGTAGTAATGGCATCATCAAATAGCTGTTCTTCAAAGTTGAATACTATCACATGGCGAAGGCGTTTCGATTTCAGAAGAAAATCTTTAATCTGAACACCATAATCGGAATTCATGAATTCCGAAGGAATAATATATGCGCATCTTCCGCCTTCCTTGAGTTGGAATACAGACTTTATAAGGAAATATGCATATAGGTTTGTGAAACCGCTAAAGTCAAGATGCAGATGCTTCTTCACTTCTGCCGTTGCCCCTAGATTGTCATAATCCTGGAATTTGAAATATGGCGGATTACATATAATACCGTCATACATGTCCTTCCAGCTTGAGTGAATATAGTCTTGATTCCTAATATCAATTTTATCGTTTCCAGCAAACAGTGCTCTCGCCTCATTTAGAATAACATCATCTATCTCGTAGCCGATAATCTTTGCGGGATACTTCTTTTCCATCAAAGCACGGGTAAAGATACCCAATCCAAACGCGGGCTCCAGTACAGAGTTCAACCTTTCACACCCTACCAGCCAATCAGCCATAATATCAGCGATACGGCGTGGAGTGAAAAACTGAGCAAATTGTTTTCTATGTTCTTTTGTTACCTGGGTAGAATAAAAATATTCCGGGGTCTTCCTATTATTCATTAAAACTCTCCTTCTATGTTTAGGATTTGCTTAAAATTGTCAACGTCAAGATAAGCAGTTCCCCCATGGAATTTTATGTAAAACAAAAGGCGTCCTCTATCCATTTCCTTTCTGACACTCTCGTGTGTAGGTTCGTCCACTCTGGCAGCGATTTGAGTACCATATGTGGAGCGAATTTTAATGGTCGTTTTATTCTGATTCTTTGTGTCAGATTCAACAGAAAAAACAGAGCCTTCGTTTTGAGAGTCACTCACCGTCCTTAATATGTTCTCAAATGAAATCGCATATATCTTATCGAAGAATACCTGAAAATAGTAGTGTGGCACATTATAATTCTCTATCCACTTAAAAACGACCTTCAGATCTTCAACTTTCGGGGTAATAGACAACCACGTGCGCTTCTGAATATCCTTCATAGCTACCTTCAAACTCTTGAACTCGGCACAAAGCTGAACCAATTCGGGAGTTGACTTCCAAGATGGACATCGAAAATCCACAACTTGCAATGTTTCAGGCGTAATGTTCTGGAGCATTGTTAGATAGTTATCTCTTCCAGAGACAGACAACAAATCAGAATAATTCAATAGAATCCTATCACGAATCGCCATTGATTCTTCAGTACATCTTTGTACCTTCTCTTGCATTGCAAGTTCGTACCTGTCAAGTAGAAATGCACTTGAACGAACCTCAATGCCAGCAACAGCTTTCTTCACATATTCGGTAAGCAGGTTGTGATCAATGTGGCTTATATCCATACCTAAATCCTCTCGATAATCTTCTTTTTTGAAGATAAGGATGTCAGGCCTCTTGCCAATTGTATCAAGCTCTGTCTGGAACTCTTGGAAGAATGTGCTGAAACCTGGATCTCCGGCAACCAAATCATCGGATTTGCCGTACTTGATTGCGATATAATTCTTCGAGTTATCATTAACCGCCCGGGTCAATAGATTTTCAGCCCAATCGCCTTGCTCTTTATTCGTGATAAAATTCGATTCTGCTTGAGTTGGCATACTCGCCGGATCGCGCGGAGCGGAGAAATCTGCGATTTCAACGGGAAATGACTTGGTCAATTCCTTGATTCTTTCAAAATATGTCATAGCCTGCTGCTTTTTTCTATCTAACAAAGATAGTAAAAATGCGGGGAAAAATCATCTTAGTGACACAATCTGCCCATCAGCATTGCTACATAACATATTATCAAGATGGGGATTACAGAGGCCCGTCAAAATAAGGTCATTCTCCACACGAAGGAGTAGATCCATCCGTGTTTATGAAATGCTATGTTTTGTTGAACAATCTTCATATTGATTCATTTGTCATACGGCTACAAATATAGGTTTATTGTTCCTATTTGCAAAGAAAAAGCTACTATATTTTAATATTTGTTCCCGCTTTCTTATATTTGTACCAAGAAAGTCACATGTTAAAACAAGATAGGACAATCATTCACGTCGAAGTGAAGGATACGCACGAGCATTTCTATTTTGGCTCGGCTGCGGCTATGTTTGAAGATTCTCGTGTTAAGAACCTTCTGGGTATCGCTTACCAAACGTTTCGAAAAAAGCGAATTAGTGAGAATAATCCTTACGAAAACGAATATGTCATCGTTAGGAAAGGTAGTTTAAATACCATTCTTCACGATTCCTCACTAGCAGATCTTCTGTAACATACTAATAATCAGCCCCCAGCAAGAGCTAAGGCTGAATCGTGTCATAGAGTTTTGGATGGATACCAGGAAGGTTTCCTGGACAGGATGCCTTATTTGGCAAGTGATGCGGTTTGCTATAGGTTTCGATCCCACGGCCGTTGTCAATCAATACCTCCATTTTCTTGAGGTATTATGTTTTATTTTTCCTATCTTTGTCTTCAGCAGAATGGTCGTCGAATCGGCCGGTAATGAAATCAGGAGTGTGGTAAGTCCTCCGACTCTAGGAGACAGCTCCCTTCACAAGACATATTTCGTAGCAACTTGTGGACACAATATGTGACCATGAGTTTATTTCCTCAGATTATTTACCGTTAATACCGCTGTTTTATGGCAAAGAAAATCACGAAGCCAACTGAACAGGTTGCAGGTTGCAACCAGATGGTTATCGCAAATTGCGATAGCCTGCCTCAAAGTGCCGTAGAAACAAGAATCCTCACGATTCGAGGCCAACAGGTCATTATTGATAGAGATTTAGCTAGTTTCTATGGTGTTGAGACAAAAACACTTAATCAAGCTGTAAAGAGAAATCTAGAAAGATTTCCTTTGCACTATCGTTTTCAATTAACCAAGGAAGAAACCGAAGAGGTGGTAACAAATTGTGACCACCTTTCAGTCTTGAAATTCTCTCCCAATAGAGCATATGCCTTCACGGAACGTGGAGTCGCAATGCTCTCAGCAGTCTTACATTCACCAAAGGCTGTCAAAGTCAGCATCCGCATAATGGATGCATTCGTCGCAATGCGACATTTTTTAATATCGAACGCCCAAGTGTTCCAGCGTTTGGACCGAATTGAGTTAAAGCAACTTGAAACCGATCATAAGATTGAACAGGTGTTTGAGAAACTCGAAGAAAAGACAATCTCGCCCACGCAGGGCATCTTCTTCGACGGTCAAATCTATGACGCTTATGAGTTTATCTGCGGGCTCATCAAGAGCGCCACGGCACGTATCGTCCTCATTGACAACTACGTCGATGATACCGTCCTGACCATGTTGGACAAACGGGAGGCTGGTGTATCGGCGTCTATCCACACGCAAAAGGTATCTCCACAATTCCAGCTTGATATTACTAAACACAACGCCCAGTACCCGGTTATTAGAGTGAAAGAGTTCAAGAAATCCCACGACCGCTTTCTGATCCTGGACAATCAGGTGTATCTCATTGGCGCGTCCCTCAAAGACCTCGGCAAGAAATGGTTCGCGGTGTCTTTGATGTCAGAGACAGATCCTGAAATGCTTCTGTCCCGGCTAAACTGACGGTTGTCGAATCGACCGGTAATGAAATCAGGAGTTTGGTAAGTCCTCCGATTCTAGGAGACGGCTACGTTCATCCACATAGTTATCAATTAGAACCAGTCTCTTTTCGGCACTCCTTATCAAGTCGCACACATACGTATATGCATCCCAAACACAACCAGTAGGAATCAGCAGTTCCTTCGGTTTCTCGTTGGCGTGCACCACAAAGTCTATCTGCTGTTGCTGCTGGCTCACAGTATCCTCAATTCGTGCAAGCCTGTCGTTTTGAGCATCAATGCGTAGATTGATTTGCTGAAGTGCCAAGGCCTGCTGATGGATTGCATATCCTCTCAGTAAATAATCTTTGAGCACAGCCAGAGCCCACTGGCGGAAACGAGTGCCCACAGGACTTTTGACTCGGTATCCTACTGAGATTATAACGTCCAGGTTATAGTACTTTGTACGATAATTCTTTCCGTCACCCGCAGTAGTCAAGGATTCCTTGACAACTGAATTTGGCTTCAACTCACCCTCACGGAAACTATTGTTGATATGCAAACTTACATTCTGT
>CACYKX010000198.1 GCA_902775075.1 uncultured Prevotellaceae bacterium
GTATTGATCATGCTTCTTTTCTTTTTTATGCAAAGGTACTGTTTTCCCATGACAATCTCACTGTAGAAGCCGGGAAAAGTGAAGTTTCTCTGCTTTGGGTGTGCGAAATATTATCAAAGTTAATTGTGACTTTAAAAATAAAGTTGTATTTTTGCACTATAAAGAAAAGTAAATTAGAATGCGGGCAATAGGCAACAAAGAACAAGTAGAAAGACTGATTCGTAAATACGAGGCGGACAAATCTTATTATCACAGTGACCGTTATAATGAGACATTGCTCCGCAGCGATTTTCTTGACCCTTTGTTTGAAGCCTTAGGATGGGATATAAAAAACAACGCCGGTTTGTCAATCAGTGAGCGTGAGGTGTTGCTTGAAGAACCATTGAAGGCAGAAGCTGCTGAGCATACTAAAAAGCCGGATTATACATTCAGACTCTTTGCAGAAAGAAAGTTCTTCCTTGAGGCAAAGAAGCCTTCTGTAAGTATCCTTGCCAATCCAAGCCCAGCCCAACAAGTCCGCAGATATGGTTTTACCGCAGGCTTGAAAATCAGTGTGTTGTCAAACTTTGAAGATTTGGCAATATACGACATGTCAGTATCAGTATCGCCAAATGACTCTGTAAGTAAAGCATTAATAAAAAAATACCATTACACGGAATATGCGGAGTGCTTTGATGAACTTGCAAGACTTCTCGGACACGACAGCGTGTATAATGGAACTTTCGATAAAGAATGGAATGATCTCGGCGCAAGAGTAGAGAAGACGGCACCCGTAGATGCCTTCTTCCTTGGCCAAATTAATTCCTGGAGAGTGATGTTGGGAAAAGAAATATATAATGCCTACCCAACCATAGACCTGGCCACCCTCAATGATAGTGTTCAAAGCTATATGAACAAAATACTATTCCTGCGTGTCTGCGAGGACAGAAACATTGAGGTGTACAAGGGGTTGTTGTCTTTGGCAGACAAAGGAGATTTCACGCAACTGATCTCCAAGTTCCATGCGGCAGATAGAAAATATAACTCGGGATTGTTTGCTTCCGCTGCAGCAGACAAGTTGTTGTCTTCAGAGGGAGTTTCTTTCTGGTCTATCATACGACAGCTTTATTACCCGGAATGTCCTTACTCATTCAGTGTGTTGTCATCTGACGTTCTCGGAAGAATCTACGAGTTGTTTCTTACCCAAAAACTCTCTGTTGTTGATGGTGAGCTACAGCTTGCTGATAAGCCCGAGAACGTTGACAAGGATGTAGTCTCAACGCCCACGTATATCATACGTGAGTTACTCTCCAAGAGTGTGAAAGTCAAATGTGAAGGACTCAGCTTTGAAGAAATCACGCAGATGTCTTTTGCTGATATAGCTTGTGGTTCTGGCGCTTTCCTTTTGGAATTGTATGGTCTGCTTTGCGACATAGCCATAGACTATTTCGTTGAGCATGACCGCTCGGCCTTGATACAAACAAGCGTGGGGACTTATCGGTTAGGATTCGCATACAAGAAAAAGATACTTACTTCCTGTATCTATGGCGTGGATAAAGATTATAACGCTGTAGAGGCAACTAAGTTCGGGCTGTTGCTTAAACTTCTCGAAAACGAGGATGTCAACACGGTATCTGACATTCATCCTATTCTTCCTCGTCTTGATGACAATATTGTCTGGGGCAATAGCATTATTGACAGTAATATGGTGGAGGACCAGGATAGTGTTGTCGTCAATCCTTATGACTTTAAGGGAATAAGCTTCGATGTAATTGTCGGCAACCCACCCTATATGAAGACAGAGGACATGAAGAACATCACTCCTTTGGAATTTGGCCTTTATAAGCAATATTATCAGACGGCATACAAGCAGTTTGACAAGTATTTCTTGTTTATAGAGAGAGCCATCGGCTTACTGAAAGAAAAAGGAGTCTTGGCTTTTATAGTTCCCAATAAGTTCATGAAGGTTGGAGCTGGCATGAAGTTGCGTAAGATGATAAGTTCATCAAAGTGTCTTTCAGACCTTACTTCATTCGGTGCGAACTTAGTTTTTGCGGATAAGAGCACATATACTTGTCTTGTTGTGTTAAACAAACAGCCACAACAAAATTTCAGATATACGGAAGTTAATGACATAGATAGGTGGATTGCTAAAAACAATACAGCCTATTCTTGTGACATAAAATCGGAAAGCGCAATTGGGAAGGATACATGGATATTGTATCCTAATTCGTTAGATGATGTCTTCCATTCTATAATGGACAAGAGCATCACCCTATCAAGCATCGTCGGAAAGAACAATATATTCAATGGCATTCAGACAAGTGCCGTTCATACATACGTTATTGACTCTTTTACGACTGACGCAGAATACATTTACTTCAAGCATAACGGAAAAGATTATAAAATAGAGAAGAGATACACACGACCATTTTTCAAAACTTCACGAGGTGATGATGCCTTGAATACTTATCATGCGTTTAAGCCAAATTCCGTATTGATATATCCTTACGAAAGAAAAGATGATAGAGTGATAGACATTGTTCCTTTGCAACAGATTCAAGCAGAGGCTCCAAATCTCTATGCGTATCTGATAGACAATAAGAATGTTTTGTCAGCTCCAGGACGGAGTATTCTTCCGAAGCCTGATACAAATGATGAGTGGCATAGATATGGAAGACACCAAAGCCTCGGCATGGATAGTGTCAAGACCAAAATCATTGTTGGCGTTCTGTCTAGAGGTAACAAATATGGAATTGACACCAATGGCGTGTTCCTTGCTTCAGGAGGTACTGCGGGATACTGTGCTGTGGGAATACCAGATGACAGTCTTTATTCTCCTTACTATATCCAAGCGGTACTTAACTCAAAATATGTGGAGTGGATAGCTTCGTTGCGTGGCGAAATATTCCGCGGTGGATTTATCGCAAGAGGAACGAAAGTGTTGAAAGACATGCCAATTCGTAAAATCAACTTTAACGATGAGGACGAAAAGAAACTACACGACAAGATAGCCTTGCAGCAGAAAAAATTAATTGAGCTTGGTGATATGTATGTTGATGCCAAAGACGATAAAAGAAAGAGCATCGTTCTGCGACGAAAGCTGAACCATGAGCTTGATATTCAAAATGAGAATTTGCGAATTCTTTATGATATTAGCGAATTGAAAGAAAAACAATTACCAATAATTAGTGAACTATATGCAGCTGATTGAAAACGCTTCTTCTGAAAAGCTTCGTGGAGGATACTATACTCCTAAGAAAATCGCAGACTTCATTTTGAAATGGGGGATGCGTGACTTGCAATATACTGACATCCTGGAGCCGAGCTGTGGTGATGGGGCTTTTCTTAAAGCTTTGAAGACAATGGGCTATTGTTTTCACTCTTTGACAGCCGTAGAGTATAATCAGGTCGAGGCTGAAAAGGCAATGCAAGTAGGGATTGGCGATGTGGTGAACGCTGATTTTCATGCTTTCTGCCGTGATACGGATAAAAGATTTAACTTGATCGTAGGCAATCCGCCTTTCATTCGTTACCAATATTATGATGAGGAACAGCAACAAATAGCAGCGGACTTGTTTAAGAGAGCCGGATTGAAGTTTTCCAAGCTCACTAATGCCTGGGTAACGTTCGTCATTGGATGCAGTCTTCTTCTACAGGAACGTGGGAGAATAGGCTTTGTCGTGCCTGCCGAATTGTTGCAGGTTGGCTATGCCTTGCAACTTAGGGAATACCTTTCAAACTTTTATAATAAGATAAACATTATAAGTTTTAAGAAATTGGTATTCGAGGGCATTCAGCAGGAAGTCGTATTGTTGCTGTGTGAGAAAGACGGCTCTTCAAACCATCTTATCGACCATTTGGAACTCAAGGATGCTGATGAGTTGGCGACATTGGATGTCAGCACGCTGGGATGTCACTCAAAGACTATTGATTTCAGATCGGACAAATGGACATTTTATTTTCTGTCTCAAAAGGAAATCGACTTGTTGGAGCATGTCAGAAAAACCAATATGCCTACCATATCAGATTTTGCTGATGTGGAAGTAGGTATTACAACGGGGGCAAACGGATATTTTACGGTTCCACAGTCAGTCGTCAGAAGTTATCAAATGGAGCAGTATGCTTATCCTATGGTAGGCAGAAGCGTTCAGGTTTCAAGTTGTATTTTTACAAAACAAGATTGGAAAAACAACCAGACAAATGACGCCAAATCTAATCTGTTGATATTTCCGCCAAAGGCCAGGGAAGAAGCAAATGAAGGTACCAGAAATTATATTCTCAATGGTGAGATATTGGAAATCAACAAAGGATATAAGACAAGGATAAGGGATTACTGGTATGTAATACCATCCATCAAGATATCGGATGCCCTAATGGTTCGTAGAAACAACATGTTTCCCAAATTGGTTCTTAATAAGGCTAAGGCATATACTACCGATACGATGCACCGTGTGTTCATTCACCCAAACGTGAATGAGCTTGCTTTTGTTGCAAGTTTCTACAATTCTGTCTCCCTTGCCTTTTCCGAGATTTTGGGAAGAAGTTATGGAGGTGGAGTGTTGGAGTTGATGCCGGGGGAAGCTGCCAATATACCCTTGCCTTACCATACAGCCAATGCTGATCTTCTCGATAAGGTTGACTCTATGCTGCGTTGTGGTATGGACATTGAGAAGATTCTTGATTATACGGATGATGTCATATTGAGACAAAGAGCTGGATATTCGACCAGACAAATTCAAACAGCAAGGGATATATGGAAAAAGCTTTCTTCAAGACGACTTGAGAGAGGACATTCTGAAATAAAGCCTAAGAAGAAAATTAAAGTTTACACAATTCCCGAGGGACAAGTAGGCTACCAACTTTCTTTGTTCGAGCCCAATGCCATATACAAATGTAAGAATGACAACTCTCTTTTAGTTGCAACATGCCGACAAGGAACAAAGGAATGGATTACCTCACATTATCTGTATAATTATCCCATGACGGAGCAGGAACTTGCAGCGCATCCTGAATTGTTGGAAGTTAGACATCTTATTATTGTCCACAAGAAATCTTTTGTGGGATATTATCGAGTTTCCAAAGCATTCAAGGCCGACAAGTCTTGGCTTAGAGACCATGACTATCCCATAAAAAGTAGCAGACAAAAGAGCTTGGCAACATACATTGTCTATTCTTTGGAACCTACAGACACCATTCCTCCAGCCATAAATACAAAAGATTGGAGCCTTGTTATAGGTAAAGGTGTTAAAATGAATGACGGACCGACAAGTGCCTGACAAGTAATCGAGAAGCCGAAGACTTGTTATTTCTCAAAGGAGCCTCTGTTCTTTTCCGTGTACATCCAGGCACTACCTTGCCCCGTACGCCTTTTGTTGCATCGACCATAGACAAACGTCTGATTGTGAAAAACGTCGCGTGATTTCTTTGTCATGTGGAGATAAATGCGTAATTTTGCGATGACGATACAACAATCGTGGTTACAACTACATAGGCACTAATCTTTAGATATACACCTATTACTATTACTGATTTCTGTGTGGAGTTGCAGCTCCATACAACAAAAGAAGAACTTATGAAGAAAATACTGTTACTCTCCGCTATGGCAGCCTTTGCCGCTTCCTCCATGGCACAGACTCTGCACGACGGCCCCACCATGGGATGGAGCTCGTGGAACACATTTGCTTCCAAGATCAACGCGCCGCTCATCGAGAGCCAGG
>CACYKX010000199.1 GCA_902775075.1 uncultured Prevotellaceae bacterium
CCTGAAAGTGCTGGCTCGCTGGCACCTGTTGCTGAAATGAATACTGGAGCTGCAAAGGTTACCTGATCTACTGAAGAGATCTTTGCTCCCTTGGCCTTAGCGGCTGCAATGCTCTTTACTCCATTCAACTTGGCCATGATCATCTCTGCCTTCTTGTCGCGAAGAACCTCTGCCTTGACCATTTCCTTAACCTGTGGATCCTCTAAACCGCGATATCCTTTGGCGTGAATCTTGTCGAGTACTACTACCAACAGGTGGTCGTTGTTACCACACTCATACATTGGTGATACTTCGCCTTCTTTTGCATCAAAGAGCCACTTCAATGCATCACGTGTAGAATGGATATTTGCGATATAGTGTGATGATGTTGTTACATCCTTCAATTCCTGTACCTTGTAACCGCTCTTTGCTGCGTTCTTTTCTATAGCTTCTGCTGTCTGATTTGCACTAACAAATGATGAGAACTTGTTGTATGCTGAACGATAGGTCTCCTGTGAGAAGTCTACGGTCTTCTTGATAACTGCTGCTGTGAAGTTCTCCTTGAAACCCTTGCGGTCGAGAACCTGAAGGATGATGTTTCCTTGGGTCAGGGCTACATTGTTCAAAGAGTTTACTTCTCCATTCTGAATGGCATTGACAATGGCTTTGTTATCTGCTGATGCACTCTGAGCAAGCATACCTACTAGCTGCTGTGATGTTGCCCAAATCTTCTCGCCTGTCTGACCGTACTTCTTAGAGAGTGCTTCGAAATCGGCTCCTCCCTTAAGGGCGGTATATACTGAATCGGCGGTCTTCTTTGCTGCATTGACATCTGCACCTCCTACCTGAATCATGCGATACTGTACTGAATCTGGAAGTGATACCTTTGCCAAAAGTTTTACTATGTTCAAGGTGTTGTCACCGGCGTTGTACTTCACGGTAGATGTTGTACCTGCTGAGATAGAATCTAACATTGAAGCGATGTCCTGTGGGAAGAACTCTTTAGGAGCTGGTGCACCAAGATATGGAACTAATGATGCGCTCTTACGAACAACTTCTGTTGGATCTGCTGCTGTTGACAAGGTCTTCTGATAGCCTGCAAACTCTTTGTTCAAAGCTGCACGGTCGGCATTGCTTGCGTTAACCTGGAAGTCTACAAACTTGATATCGCGGCTCTCTACAGACTGCTTGAAACGTGGCTTCAACTCGTCGTACTTCTCCTTGAGATCGCTCTCTGTGATGTTTACCTTGTTGTCTGCAATATCTGAATATGGGAATGCTGCTAACTGAATCTTGTTCTCTTCGTTCTCTTCCTTGAATGCCATCTTAGCTTCTACTGGATTTGAAAGGAAACAATGTGCTAGCAAGCTCTGATATTTCTGGGCAAGGGTCTGCTGACGTAATGTCTTCTCGATAAAACTCCAATACTTGTAGATCTTGTCGTATTGCTCTTGTACCTGTGCATTTCCTGCTGCCTTGTTGGCTTTGTAGTCTGCAAGGAACTTCTGCAATGCTGATGCATCGAAACGGCCTGTCTGCTGATTTACAAACGGGGTCTGAAGAAGCATTGGATTGGTACCTTCCTTCAGGATGTTCTGCAACTCTTCGTCGGTAACAGTCAAACCGAGTTCTTTAGCTTCTTTCTCTACAAGCTTTGACTGTACGTAGGTGTTCCATACCATATCCTTAACCTGATTCATCTGGTCTTCGGAAAGATTGTCGGTACCCTGTTGCATCTTAATCACTTCAGTGTACTCATCGACTAATTTCTGGAAATCATTTACGTTGATTTTCTCTCCTAACACTTCACCTACCTGCTGACGCTGGTCATTCTGTGTTGACTCACATGAACGAAAAGCCTCTTCGGCGATGAAGGCAAAAAGGCCAAAACCGATAATACAAATCAGAATAACACCTTTTTGTCTGATTTTTCCTAATGCTGCCATTTTTAATAGTTTTATATTTGTTTTATTCTATTCTTTCATGAATATTAGTTAACGTTCTCATTGAGTATCTCTCAAATTGCCTACAAAAATAATAATAAATTATCAAACAAAGGAATTTTTCGTGCGAAAATACACTTACAAATTAACTTTTAGCTTGACAAGTTCTATTTTCGTCATCGTATTTTTGATAATCTTAAATTCAAATTTGTCTATTTTCACAACTTCATTGAGCTTCGGAAAACTTTCATAGTAATGAAGTATCAATCCGCCTATGGTCATGTACTCATCGCTTTCGGGGAGATCGAGGTTGAACATGCTGTTCACTTTATCAATCTCTAAACGACCAGAAAGGAGATACTCGTTGTCGCTAACTTGTTTGGATATATAGTTGCTGTTGTCGTGTTCGTCTTCGATGTCGCCGAAGATTTCTTCGACGATGTCTTCCAAACTGACAATGCCACTGGTTCCGCCAAATTCGTCGATAACGACGCCTAGGGTCTTCTTCTGCTGAAGGAATGTCTTCATCAGTTTCTGGGCTGGCATGGTCTCGGGGACAAAGGGCATGGTTCGGATATATTCCTTCCAGTCGTTGCGATGACGGAACATCTCTGAACTGTGAATATATCCTATGATATGGTCTATATCTTCGTGATAGACGATGATCTTGGAGTTTCCACTTTCGATAAAGGTTTGTTCGAGTTCTTCCAAACTACAGGTGTCTTCTACGGCATTGATCTCTGTACGGGGAATCATGCAGTCTCTGATCTTGGTATCGGTGAAGTCGAGTGCGTTCTGGAAGATCTTTACTTCGTCTTCTACATCACCGCCTTGGGAGTTGTCGATGGAACTCTGAACGAGGTAGTCTAAATCTACTTTGGAGAAGCCTTCATCGTCGCTCTTGTTGTCCATGTCGATTCCAAAAACTTTGAGTATGGCCTTGGAAAGCAATGTCGCAAACTTGGATATTGGCCACAGGAGGATATAGAAAATATAGGCTATCGGAGAAAAAATGGTAAGCAGTCGGTTGGGATTGCTCTTGAAAAATGTCTTTGGCAGGAACTCGCCGGTAAACAAGACTACGAGGGTTGAGGCTATCGTGTCGAGAACGACTTGGGTTGCTGACGAGAATGGGGCAAATAACGTTTTGTCGAAAATCTCGGCAAACAGAATTCCATATAGTACTAACACGATATTGTTGCCGACGAGCATTGTCGAAACAAAACCATTGGGATGGGAATAAAAAACAGATAATATCTTTTGGACAAAGTCGTTCTTCTCTTTATCCATCTCGGCAAGCATCCTGTTACTGGACACAAAGGCAATCTCCATTCCACTAAAGAAGGCGGACATGACCATGGTAACTAGGATGCCTATGAAATATGTTATTTCTATTTCTCCAAACATCGCTATCTAATTTCAAGGAATATTGGAACTCTTGGGCTGTGGTGTGGCTCGAGGACGTAAGGTGCCCTTTACGGAGTCGGGCTGTGAGCGCATCGTATCGGAAGGGGATTCCATCATTCCTCCCTTTACAAATGAGCCTCGAGTATTTGAGACATAATACTTCGTCATCTGTTCATCACTCCTGAAATAACTGCCTTCGAGTCGTCTGTCCGGCGTGATCAGACGGGAGTATTTATACGAATATATCTCATGGGCGTTCTCGTCCCAATATAGTTCTTCACTGGAGAAACGTATATCGTCTTTTGTCAAGATACGTACTCGTCCTCTCATCACCCATAGTTTCTGCTGATTGTAGTATATAGCACTATCGCATTGGATATAACTATATATGTGGAACTTCTGATCGAAGGCTTCCAAAAAGACGCCTTTATCAAAAGTCCATCTCGGGGGATTCTTTACTTCATTGATGTCCCATCGCTCTGTAACGATACGGTATTTGATAACGCCTGAATCTGAGATTAGGGTGTTAACGCCGTAAGATGTCATCACTGATGCTGAATCCCTCGGGAGTATTGCAGGTGCTGTGTGCTCTTTCTGTTCTTCGCAAGATGCGAAAAAGAGAACACCTAATATTATATATAATAGTATTTGCTTCATTACTCAACCTTCCACTTCATGAACCAACGCTCATTGAAGGTAAGACCTATATTAATGCGAAATGTATTTTCCTTTATCATTCCCGGTGCCCACTGACGAACCCACTGACCACTGATGTTCAAGATGGATCTGTTGTTCATAGAGTTGACGATAGGGATACCAAATCCAAGACTTGCACTAACTTCCTTAGGGCCATTGGCTCCGTTTATCTTATAATATGGTGTGGCATATGAAACGCCTGCACGATAGTGGACACGACGTAGGAATATACGGTCGTACTCTCGTGGACAATATTCACCTCCTACGGTTAACTTCTTGCGGGTGAGATAGTTACCATACTGCATGCTACTTTCTGAATTGTTGTCGCTTGCAAATGTCGGCTGTGGTAGCTTACCCCATCTCTGAACGGTGAAATCGGCACCGACCTTCAATGAATTGTCATGGTTATAGGTAAAACCTGCGCCATACATATCCGGTAAATCTAAACGAAGTCCGTTTCCACCCAACGTATCTGATACGACTACTGATGTGTTCGTATTGATGGTCGAGGTAACCAGTTCTGGGTTTCCTCCGATCTTATGCTTTGGTGAAAAGGTAAGACCTAAGATGATTTTGTTTTTATCTGAAAGTGATAATAGATACTGTGCACCAAAATCTAACTTGTAGCTGGCTACACTTGCCGTATAGGTCTTGGAAAGGGTACTAACGGATGCATTACTGAATGATAATACAACTGACTTTGAGATGTCTCCCCATAGATAAGAGATGTTCGTACCTACTGACAGTCCTTTGATCGGTTGCCAACCTGCTCCTAAATATACTTGATGTAGTCCTCCGTCTCCACTATAGGTGTTGGTAGACGTTAATGTCTCATTTCCTAATGTAGTGGTACCACTGGCATTGAAGTTGTATCCCATCGTAGTGAATGGAACGAGACCGAAACTGACACCAAGATTCGGAGCTGCCCGGAATGCAGCTACGGCATAATCGAAACTGGAATTATGGGCATTCATCTTTTTCCCGTTCTCTTCCAGATTGGTAACCTGACCGGAAGCGCCCATGTCAAAAATAAATGTCAGAGAGTCTAAAGCAGAATATGACGCTGGATTCATATAGTTGACTTGGTTATGCTCTCGAAAGCCTAAGCCAAGTCCATTCATGCCTCTGTTAAACCCGCTAAACTGCTCTGATTGTAAACCTAGGCCATATTGGCTATATGGAGAATTAGTGCCACTCTGGGCGAAAGCAGTGTTTGCTACACCCATCATGAGGGCCGCTATAAATAGTTTCTTCATTTTCATTAAATTATTCTAGATTGCAAAAGTATTAAAAAAAATGGATATAAAAGAACGTTAACTCGAAAATTAAAGCTATTTTTGCATCGTGAAACGTTTTAAATATATTTTTAGAGTTATTACTACCGTTATTTTACTGAATTTAACGGCAATGGGTGCTTCTGCACAAAGCATAGATTATGATTCCATTGAGGTTTCTTTACTGACTTGCTCTCCCGGACAGGAGGTGTGGGCTCAATATGGGCACACGGCTTTAAGATGGCACGATCTGAACCCTGAACATTGTATCGATGTTGTCGTAAACTATGGTGTCTTCTCAAGTAGTCAGCCTTACTTTATTCCGCGTTTTATTTTTGGTTTGACTGACTATTGTGTCGG
>CACYKX010000200.1 GCA_902775075.1 uncultured Prevotellaceae bacterium
ATTAATTTCGATGCAAAAGTACTAAAAAAAGGTTTAAATATCGTATTTCTCACATATAATTTGTAACTTTGCAATCAAAACTTGTATTGAAAGGAATAAGAAAATGGGAAAAATAATTGCATTAGCCAATCAAAAAGGCGGTGTGGGCAAAACAACGACCACAATAAATTTGGCTGCCTCATTGGCTACACTCGAAAAGACTGTCCTAGTTGTTGATGCAGACCCACAAGCTAATGCTTCAAGTGGTTTAGGCGTCGACATCAAAGAAGTTGACTGTTCCTTATATGAGTGCATCATTGACCACACAGATGTTCGCGATGCCATCTACACCACAGATATTGATGGCCTAGACATCATTCCTAGTCACATTGATTTGGTCGGTGCTGAAATTGAAATGCTTAATCTTAACAACCGTGAAAAAGTAATCAAAACACTTCTTGACCCTATTCGTGAAGAATACGATTACATCTTGATTGACTGTTCGCCATCATTAGGTTTGATCACAGTCAACTCTCTTACGGCTGCAGATTCTGTCATCATTCCAGTACAGTGTGAGTATTTTGCACTCGAAGGAATCAGCAAACTTCTGAATACGATCAAGATCATCAAGAGCAAGCTCAATCCGAAATTGGAAATCGAAGGTTTCCTGTTGACCATGTACGACAGTCGCCTTCGCTTGGCAAATCAGATATACGACGAGGTAAAACGTCACTTCCAGGAATTGGTTTTCAAAACCGTTATCCAGCGTAACGTCAAACTATCAGAGAGTCCTAGTCACGGACTTCCTGTGATCCTTTACGATGCGGATTCTACGGGAGCAAAGAATCATCTTGCATTGGCCAAGGAAATCATCAATAAAAACGAAAAGTGAAAATTAAAAAATGGCAGTACACAAGAAGTTTAATCATAGCACAAAGACAAATGCACTAGGCCGTGGACTGGACGCATTGATTTCTACCGAACCGATCAGCACTTCAGGAAGTAGCACGATCAACGAAATCGCAACCGACCAAATCGAGCCCAATCCCAATCAGCCACGTAGAGAATTTGACGACGAAGCTTTAAAAGAATTAGCAAGTAGTATTGCTCAGATTGGTATCATTCAGCCAATAACCCTTCGACAAGTAACTGAGAATAGATTTCAGATTATTGCCGGAGAACGCCGATGGAGAGCTTCTCAATTAGCCGGACTGAAAGCTATACCTGCATACATTCGTACCATCAGTGACGAGAATGTCATGGAAATGGCACTCGTCGAAAACATCCAACGAGAAGACTTAAATGCGATAGAAATCGCTTTGGCCTACGAACATCTCTTGGAAAATACAGGTATGACTCAGGAGAAGGTTTCTGAGCGTGTAGGAAAGAGCCGCGCTGCCATCGCCAACTACCTAAGATTGCTCAAATTACCTGCTCAGGTACAAATGGCATTACAAAAGAAGGAGATTGATATGGGACACGCCCGTGCCCTTCTCTCTCTCGACAGTCCTTCGCTACAGATAAAGCTCTTCAAGGAAATCCAGAAGAACGGATATTCTGTACGCAAAGTAGAAGAACTCGTTCAGCAACTAAAGAACGGAGAAGACATAGAAAGTGGAAAGAAGAAGATTGCTGCAAAAGCACAACTTCCAGAGGAATTCAACATTCTAAAACAAAGACTTTCCAGTTTTTTGAACACCAAGGTTCAAATGACATGTTCACCAAAGGGAAAAGGAAAGATCAGTATTCCTTTCTCTAACGAAGAAGAACTTGAGCACATCATGAATGTGTTCGACAAATTGAAAGAGGATCAGCAAAGTGAATAAACTATTTCTGTTTTGTATAGCTACCACTCTACTTCTTGCTCCATCTAAAATGAAGGCGCAAGAAGTTGTTGATACTACAAATACCCAAGTAGTCGACGACGATATGGACTTTATCATAGCCGACTCCCTTGACAAAGCGAAGTCTACAAGCAACATTAAACCCAAACGACAGAAAAGAGATTGGAACACCTGGAAGCCAGACGTCAAGAGAGCGCTATGGCTTTCCATCGTATTACCAGGAGCAGGACAGATCTATAATCACAAATACTGGAAACTGCCTATTTTCTATGGAGGCGTCGTGGGATGCGTATATGCTATGACATGGAACAACAATATGTACAGAGATTATTCCCAGGCATATATGGACCTTGTAGACAACAATCCTTCAACACAAAGCTATAACCAATTCCTACATCTAGGAAACAAGATTACACCAGAGAATGAAGCACGCTACGAGGAAATATTCCGTAAGCGTAAAGACCGCTATCGTAGATGGCGCGACCTAAGTGTTTTCTCACTTATTGGTGTCTATGCGCTCTCTATCATTGATGCATACGTTGACGCTTCTCTAAGTGATTTCGATATCTCTAAAGATCTCAGTATGCACATTCAACCAACGATTATCAATAATCAACTAAACAGCAATCCGCTAAATTCCGGTGCGATAGGATTGCAATGTAGTCTTAACTTTTAAATTCAACAAGCATTATAATGAAGAAAATACATCTACTATTGGTTATATTCCTCTCTATCTGGAGTTGCGCGATGCAAGCCCAGAATAAAGTTGATAATGATGTCATTACTATAACCGATAGTTTAGGAAACAAACAAGATATCGACATACCGGAGGGTATGTTTGTAGACGTGGATAGTCTTTTGCATTTATATAACTCCAGAACTTATCTGCAACCGGATACGTCTTGCAACTACGAGGATATAAACCCTATTTATCGTGAGGAGGTATATATCAATCGATTGAAACGACTTCCGACGATCATAGAGATGCCATACAATGAGGTGGTACAGAAATTCATAGACCATTATAGTAATGACTTGCGTCGTTCTGTCAGCTATATGTTGGGAGCTCAGAATTTCTATATTCCTATCTTTGAACAGGCCTTGGAAGCCTACAACCTACCCCTTGAACTGAAATATCTACCTGTCATCGAGTCTGCGCTAAATCCTAATGCCGTTTCTAGAGTTGGTGCCACCGGTCTTTGGCAATTCATGATCGGCACAGGAAAACGATACGGACTCACCGTCAACTCATTGGTTGATGAGCGACGCGATCCTGTAAAAGCATCTTATGCCGCAGCCCATTATCTGAGTGACTTATACAAAATTTTCGATGACTGGAACTTAGTTATCGCAGCATACAATTGTGGACCGGACAAAGTAAACAAGGCTATACACCGTGCCAAAGGTGATGCAGACTATTGGAATATATATCCCTATCTTCCTAAGGAAACAAGAGGATATGTACCTGCTTTTATCGCAGCCAACTATATCATGAACTACTATTGCGAGCACAACATCTGTCCAATGCTTACGAGTTTACCGGCGAAGACTGATACCATCGTCATCAACAAAGATGTTCATTTCGACCAGATTGCCGCAGTATTAGGTATCGACAAGGATTTGTTGGCTGAACTAAACCCACAATATCGCCACGAATATATTAACGGATTCAGTTCTCCGGCAACAGTACGTCTTCCGTCTTCTCTTATCGGAACATACATCGACCGTGAAGACTCTATCTATAACTATAAAGCTGACGAATATCTCATGAAGAGAACCATCGTGGAGGTGAATCATGAGACCCCGTCTTACTCTAGAAGAAGTAGTCATAAGAAGAGTAGCAAACCTTCTAACAGTGGTTCACGGAATACCAAGAAGAAAAATAAAAAAGACAAGAAGGAGAAAAAGCAGCAAAGCGTTACGATTAAGAGTGGTGACACACTCTCAGAAATCGCAGAGCGCAACCATACCACCGTTAAGAAACTGAAGAAACTTAACGGAATAAAAGGAAACGGCATCCGTTCCGGAAAGAAAATCAGAATCAAATAAAAGTTCTTTGTGCATAAATTAATATAAGGAGATTAAGATATGGACGATCAAAATTTGAAAGACTTGGAAAGAGAACAAGCCGATAACAAAATGATCAATGATGCGTTTCAGCATCTTCTTGACACCTATCTAGCGTCACGACACAGAAAGAAAATCGACATCGTGACCAAAGCTTTCAATTTTGCCCGACAAGCTCACAAGGGAGTGAGAAGATTATCGGGTGAACCTTATATCATGCACCCTATCGCCGTAGCTCAGATTGCATGCGAAGAGATGGGACTCGGATCTACCAGTATCTGTTCTGCTCTGCTCCACGATGTTGTAGAAGACACAGACTATACCGTAGAGGACATCCAAAACATTTTTGGTCCGAAGATAGCACAAATCGTTGACGGTCTAACCAAGATCAGCGGTGGCATCTTTGGTGACAAAGCTTCCGCACAGGCCGAGAACTTCAAGAAACTCCTGCTCACTATGAGCGATGATATCCGTGTCATCCTCATCAAGATATGTGACAGGTTGCACAACATGCGAACCTTAGCCTCACAACCTGCCAACAAACAATACAAGATTGCCGGGGAGACCTTATATATATATGCTCCCCTAGCCAATCGATTAGGATTAAATAAAATCAAGACCGAACTTGAGGACTTAAGTTTCCGTTATGATCACCCTGACGAGTATGCTAATATCGAAAAGAAACTCGCCAACACGGAAAAACAAAGAGACTTCTTATTCGACAATTTTACGGCTCCGATAAAAGAGGCCCTTGACAAGATGGGAATACAATATTCCATCAAGGCTAGAATAAAGAGTCCATACTCGATCTGGTGCAAGATGCAGAACAAGCACGTCACCTTTGACGAGATTTACGACATCCTCGCTGTAAGAATCATATTCACACCAAAAGTAAGATCTGAAGAAATTAACGAATGCTTTAGCATATACGTTGCAATAAGTCAAATCTACAAGAGTCACCCTGACCGCTTACGTGATTGGTTGAATCATCCGAAAGCTAACGGCTATCAGGCTCTTCATGTCACTTTGATGAGTAAACTCGGAAGATGGGTCGAGGTACAAATTAGAAGTGACAGGATGGACGAAGTCGCAGAACAAGGTTTTGCTGCACATTGGAAATACAAAGAAGGTGAAGAGTACACGGAAGACGAGAACGAACTCAACAATTGGTTGAGTACTATCAAGGAAATCCTAGACGATCCACAACCTGATGCCATGGATTTTCTGGATAGCATCAAACTGAATCTGTTTGCGAGTGAAATCTTTGTATTCACCCCAAAGGGTGAAATCAAGACGTTGCCGGCAGGATGTACGGCTCTCGACTTTGCCTTCCAATTGCATACATTCTTAGGAAGTCATTGTATTGGAGCTAAGGTAAATCATAAACTAGTTCCACTAAGTCATAAACTAAGTAGTGGTGACCAAGTTGAGATTCTTACCTCAAAGAGTCAACATGTCAAACCTTCTTGGATAAACTTTGTCAGCACGGCAAAAGCCAGGAATAAGATTCAGGCCATCCTCCGTAGAGACAACAGAGAGATACAGAAGAAGGGAGAGAATATCCTCAACGAATGGCTTAAGTCCAACCATCTGGAATTAAGTACATCAATACTTGACAGATTGTGCGATTATCACGACATGAAGAAGCACGAGGATTTCTTCCAGTCTTTGGGAGACCATAGTATCATCCTTGGCGAAAAAGACATTGACGAAATACAAGGCAAGAACAA
>CACYKX010000201.1 GCA_902775075.1 uncultured Prevotellaceae bacterium
AAGGCAAAGGCTATGGTGGTTACTGCCAGCCGTGCTCATGCTGTGCGCTACTATATGGCCATCAAAGCCTACTGCGAGAAGCAGGGCTATAACGATGTTCATCCACTGGTGGCTTTCTCTGGTAAGGTTCTCTACCAGGAGCAAGAATACACAGAGACGGCCATGAACTCAACGCCTGACTATAAGATAAGTGAGGCAGGATTGCCGCTGTTCTTTGCATCTGACCTTTACAACGTATTGGTCGTAGCCGACAAATACCAGACAGGCTTCGACGAGCCATTGTTGCACTCGATGTTCGTTGATAAGAAGCTGCGCGACGTGAAGGCTGTACAGACACTGAGCCGTCTGAATCGTGCCCATCCTGATAAGGTTGACACCTACGTACTCGACTTCGTAAACGACCCAGAAGACATCAAGAAGAGTTTCGAGCCGTTCTACACTGGCACCGAACTCATCAAGCCTATGGACTTGAATTCCGTTTTTACGCTACGTGACAATATCCATGAACTGAATCTCTGGACTGACCAGGATGAACAGCGAGTGGAAGATATAGTAAAGACCGTGAAAAAGGATGATCCGACGCGGTTAGGAAAACTATCGAACGCCTTCAAGGGCGTGGTTGACCGCATCGACCAATTAGATGAAGAGACATTCTACACTGTGCGTGGGCAGATTAAGCAGTTCGTGCGCTTCTACAACTATTTGGCCCAGGTTGAGCGCACCTACAACCGCGACCTGTATCGCACATACGTATTCTGTGACTTTCTCCTGAAGCTTATCAAGACTAAGCCACACGAGCATATCGACTTGAACAAGCAACTGATGTTGGTCAATTCACGTATCGAGGCAGGAGAGACACAGAGCATCCATCTTGACAAGAATGCCGGTGGACTGTCAACACCTAAACCCGGTGCCGGTGGCGCCCCAGACGATAAGCGCGACCTGCTTTCAAACATCATCGACAAGGTGAACATGATGTTCCGAGGCAATTTTACCAAGGAAGACCGCGTGTTGGTAGAGAGTATCTATGATAAACTGAACCAGCCAAAGGTGCGACGGAAACTTATCAAACAGGCCAAGAGCAACGACCCCAAGCAATTTGGTGAGAGCATATTCCCCGAAGTGTTTGCCGAGGCTGCACAGGAGTGCTATGGCGACCAGATGGAAGCCTTCCGTCGGCTGTTCCAGAATCACGACCTCTATAACAGCATTATGACACAGATGGGCGACATGATGTATGCTAACTTCCGCGCTCAGGACGAAGCTGTGTTCAATCCCGAACGTTTCAAGGAGAAGGTTCTACCTGTGATGCAGGATGAATTTGGAGATATTCAAGCAGAGATTAAGCCATATCCCATTATTGCCGACTGGCTTGTCAAGGTGATTGCCGCAGAAACAGCACAATCAATGGATGGTGCTAATGATGTGTTACAGAACGCCTTCAACCGTCTCTACTGTTCACCCAGAAAGGTGGCTTTCATAGACAAGAAGAGTCACTTCCGTTCGTTGGTGAGCTATTTTGAAGTGTTCCTGAAGAAGATCTATTTCATCGAGAACGGCAAGGAGATGGTGGTTACCCGTGAGAATGCCCGTCCGGGCGAGATGCCTGCCCTTGGTGACTGCATCTATCAGACTCCATGCCTGAAGCGGCTGAAGTATGAACCAGACTCGAATAAGTTTAAGACTTGGCTACAGCAGTTGCGTGACTGGCGCAACGAGCAGTCGCACCAGGCTCCAATTGCTACCGAGGCAGAGTATGATGCCGCTATCCATATAGTTACGGCTCTCTATCTCTATGTCACTGCTTACAACATTAAATACCTGCAGCCTAGAATGCTCGCACAACTTGTTAGCATGAATCCAGAGCCACAGTCTATCGGATTGGCAGCAGAGCCACCTGTTGAAAGTGAACCTGTAAGAAATAAGAGTGGTAACATGAAAGTATTGTCAGTACAGCAGCCTTGGGCTTCTGCAATATGTACGGGAGTCAAGGATGTCGAAAATCGCACTTGGCAGCCAAAATCTGCCCCTGGTCGTATTCTTATACATGCCAGCGCGAAGAAAGTGCCAAAGGACTTTGATGCGCTGAACCTCGATCCAGAGATGATTTCGACGATGGCGAACCTTCGCCTGTTTGGTATCATGCCTGAATATGAAGATATGCCGTTGTCTGCTATCATTGGTTATGTCGATGTGACGGGCTTTGACTCGGACAACAATAATGATTCTCCCTGGGCAGGTGCTAACAGTACGCACTGGCATCTGGAGAATGCATACTTGTTTGATGAACCTATTATGGATGTAAAAGGTAAGTTGGGCCTGTTCGACTATCCTCTTGACGAGAACAATCTGCCTCCTGCACATAAGGTTGCACAGAACTTCCCTGTTTTGGATGGAGAATGCTTGACCGTTCATGTTGGCGACCGGGCTTGGAAGGTTCTTGAGGAGGATGATTCTACCTTCTGTATAGACATTAATGACCCATATACAATTGGAATTATCTGCAAGGATGATTCCTTTGAACTGAAGCCTGTCAAGGAACTACGGATTATTCATGCAAACAAGGAAACCAAACAGAATGACGTGATGGTTCGCAAGGTGACAAATTGCGGATGGGACACGTTTAGGGACGAGAACGGTAACGATGCAAAGTACCAGAACGAGGAAGACGGCACCGAAATTCCTTGGATGTATGCTATCTATGAATTAGGAAAGTAAAAGGAATACATTATGAGAGTAGCTATAAGATGTATCTATCAAAAGGCTGTAACGCCATCATGTGATATTGTCTACATGGACAAAGAAACATGGGATCGCTTTCGATTCGAAATCCATAACCGAAGGCAAATTGCGCTCAAACTTTTAGGTAAGGAGCAAATGGATACCTATATCAAAGAAATCGTATGGATTCCGTTGGATAATCAAGACAAGTTGATTATTGCTCCAGGGTGCGACCCTGCACCTGATAGTTAATGAATTTATGATTAACCCCCAGATGTTAAGAACCGAATCATATAATTTTTCTTCTCCGCTCTATCTTCTATACTATGGGCAAGAAGTCAATTACACCAGATGATTTGAACAGGAAATTGAGATGAATAATAAAGAGAATACATACCTGTCACTTGACATTAAGACCGCTAAAAAGAACGGCCTTCCATGTCAGGTGGGTATTTCTCTTATTGAAGATGGGCATGTCGTGAGCACGACTACCTATTTGATTCAGCCTCCTGAGAATGAATACAGCGAAGGATTCTATACAACCCACATGGTCAGACCTCGAATGACAGAAGTCTCACAAAATTGGCCTGAATTCTGGGAGGAAAACCGTTGGCAATTTGATGACATTTCTATAGTTGTTCCTGCAATAGAGGTATTCCATCATTTACGTAGAGCATTATCGTACTATAATCTTCCTTTCCCAAGATGGGGAGAAATAATAGACGTCTCGAGTTTGTATCATAGAACATTTAACTACCTCGCAGAAAGGATGGATTTCACTAAAGAATCTCTTCTTGACGCAGGAAGAAAATCTCTATGTGCCGCCATCCTGTTCATTAAATATGAAAAGAAAGACAAGTCGGCACTATCACTTGTAAAAAGAGAGCGAACAGCAGAATCAAACAGGGAGAAGCATATTCCAGAATGTGTCAGGAATAACCCATATTTTAACAAACGTGTCATAGTTACTGGCATATTTGAACATACCAACTATCTTAATTCTGTTTATTTCCTCGGCAGTGAATATTCTAACTACGTATTAAAAAGTCTGGGAGCAAAGAATAGGGTAACACTCAGCAGTATAACCGACTATATATTCATAGGAGAAGATCCAGATTACTCTTTATTGAACTGGCTTGATGACAACAAATATGACAATATGAACAAGCATATCAAGCAACTTGGCGATAAAGAGATGCAAGGAGCCATTCGGTTGCATGATGAGGTTCTTGAAAGTATTATCAGTCTTGATGCAAGTATACGGTCTTGCCCTCTTTATGGACTAAAGTTTGCTTGCATTCCGCCATATGAACAAATCTTTGAGAGCAATTCTGTTTACAAGGACTTTTTGTTATTGTGTGGGGTTCAAAAAAGTAATAGCATTGAGGATGCAGACATCTTTCCTATAGGACTGTCAACAAAAGTTGAAGATGCGAAGGAAATACTTACTTTACATGAAAATGGCAAAAGGATTGTAGTAATTGACGATCTTTTCGATTTGGTCCCCATCTTATATTATTTAGTTGAGAATTACACATCAGGGAAACCTGTATTTACGAAAGAAGCGTTGGCAAGAGTTACGCGCAAGGTTAACAAATGGGTGGAAGGTGCAGAGAAACATTTAAACTTCGTAATTGATGTTGAGGAAATTGCCAATTCAGTAGACGAAGAAGAATGCACGTCTGTTGAGGATGCGACCGTTGAGAAAGAGAAAACCGAAGAAGAGTGGTTAGCTCCATCTCTTTGTGACCAATTCCCAATAGACGGTAATCATACAGAGGAGTCTGTTAATCTGGAAGCGGCCATTGCGGCAATACAAAAAAGAAAAGATTTGGAGCAGCAAGAGATAAAACAAAATAAACAAACGGAAATGGAGCAACGAGGTGTCACTTCTGGGCCTGTTTCTCAGAAAGAAGCTGTTTCAAGCCAAACTATGCCTCCCAAGAAAGGTATTTGGACTACCGCTTTGTGGATTTTACTTTTCATTGCCGCAATTATTGCAGTTGCTTTCTTCGGTTTTGCACTGCTTGCTATTGCCGTCTTTTTCATCCCATTATTAAAAGGAAAATTCAAATAGTATATTCTATGGATAGAGATGACATTGAAGAAATGGCCAAAGACTTAATTCCTCTAGCAGAAGAAAAAAACGCTGGGGAGGCTTTGATGACTGCCGACTACGATGAGAAGTGGGAGTTCATCATGGGCTTCCGCAAGAAAAAGAAGTATAGAACATAAGGAGATATAGTATGACACAGGAAGAAAAGTGGCAGATACAGTACGATCAGATGATGACTTTTATGAAAGAAAATCATAGAAGGCCATCAAAACATAGACTGGAGGAGCACGACATGCTCAACTGGTTTAAGGCGACTAAGAAGCGTATTGCCAAAGGAGAACTTCCTGCTGATAGGCTGGAAAAGTTCAAAGAACTTCTTGAAGTAGCAAAAGAATATCGAAGAAAGAATCAATATCAGTAAGACAGAATTATGAATAAGACTACACTATATGAAGCAAAGGCTGAACTGAAGGACGAGCGCGATGCTACTCGTAGAATCTTCGTCCAAAATTATATCGATACGTACGATTTGAATGTGGAGCGAGGTCGAATCATAGATCAATACGGTTATCTTGATGAAGATGAATATGAAGAAAAACATCCTACTAAATACCGAGAGAAAAGTGCTGAGCGAGAGGAAAGACTTGACAAAAATGCACAAGCCATCCGTCTTAAAAGCATAGACATCATGCAGAAGCTCGCGGACGAGGTAATGCTGGCCTATGAGAAACTATCAGAGAGATTCAACTTTGAGTTTAAAGATGCCTGGTGCATAAATGAGAGAAAGAACATACA
>CACYKX010000202.1 GCA_902775075.1 uncultured Prevotellaceae bacterium
GATGATAAGCAAATGGAATTGGTAAACCGATTGCTGGATGAAGTTTCTTCTGAAAATAAAAAAGGATAATAGCTTATGGATTTAGGTGTAATATCGGTAAGATATGCTCGGGCACTCCTAAAGAGTGCTACAGAGCAAAAGATCGAAGAGCAGGTGTATAAAGATATGGCTTCTTTGGCGGAATGCTATATGGAGGTGCCTGAATTGCGATCTTCGATAGATAACCCTATGCTTTCTGGTGAGAAAAAGATGCATTTGCTTACAACAGCACTGGGAAATAACCCACAAGAACTGAGTAAGCGTTTTGTACATCTTGTGATGAAAGAGGATAGGGAAAGCGCCCTGCAATTCATGGCTAATTCGTATATCACTCTTTATAGACAACAGAAGAATATCACCCGCGGTAAACTGACGACTGCCTCTGCTGTGTCGGCTGCTACAGAACAGAAGATGAAGCAGATGGTGGAAGCTAAAACTCAGGGTACTGTAGAATTTACTACTGAGGTAGATCCTACTATCATTGGAGGATTTATTCTTGAGTATGATACCTATAGAATGGATGCAAGTGTTAAGTCGAAACTTAACAATATACTTGTTGAATTAAAAAAGTAAATTTCAAATGTCAGAAAAAATAAAACCAAGTGAAGTATCTGAAGTTCTTGTAAAGGAGTTGCAAGGCATCAATGATGCAAATCAGTTTGATGAGGTAGGTACTGTACTTACCGTAGCTGATGGCGTGGCCCATATATATGGACTACGTAATGTTGAGGCTTCTGAACTTCTTGAGTTCGAGAATGGTACTATGGCTATTGTCATGAACCTGGAGGAAGACAATGTGGGTTGTGTGCTTCTAGGGGATACTGCTGGCATCAAGGAAGGACAGAAAGTTAAGCGTACACATCGTATTGCTTCTATCCGTGTTAATGATAATTTCCTAGGACGTGTTGTTAATCCTATAGGTCAGCCTATCGACGGTAAGGGCGATATTGATCTTACTGATTCTTTGGAGATGCCGCTTGATCGTAAGGCTCCTGGAGTAATTTATCGTCAACCAGTAAAGGAACCTCTTCAGACGGGTCTTAAGGCGGTAGACTCTATGATTCCTATTGGCCGTGGCCAGCGTGAGTTGATAATTGGTGACCGACAGACTGGCAA
This sequence comes from uncultured Prevotellaceae bacterium, assembly GCA_902775075.1. The sequence goes on from CACYKX010000202.1 coordinate 1,156, forward strand.
AACGGCTGTCGCTGTTGATACGATTATCAATCAGAAAAGTAACTATGATGCAGGTAAACCAGTATATTGTATTTATGTAGCTATTGGACAGAAGGCTTCTACTGTAGCTAGTCTTGTTCAAACTTTACAGGATCATGGCGCAATGCCTTATACTATTGTTGTGAGTGCTACAGCTGCTGATCCTGCTGCTATGCAATATTATGCACCTTTTTCCGGTGCTGCTATCGGTGAATACTTCCGCGATCGTGGCTATCATGCGCTAGTTGTTTATGATGATTTGTCAAAACAAGCTGTGGCCTATCGTGAAGTTTCGTTGATTCTTCGCCGACCTTCTGGTCGTGAAGCATATCCGGGTGATGTGTTCTATCTGCATAGTCGTTTACTTGAGCGTGCTGCTCGTATCAACGATCAACAGGAAATTGCAGAGCAGATGAATGATCTTCCTGAGAGTTTGAAAGGACATGTTCGTGGTGGTGGTTCACTTACAGCTCTTCCTATCATTGAAACTCAGGCTGGTGATGTTTCTGCATACATTCCAACAAACGTAATCTCTATCACGGATGGACAAATTTATCTGGAGACTAACCTCTTTAACCAAGGATTCCGTCCTGCTATTAATGTAGGTATATCAGTTTCTCGTGTAGGTGGTTCTGCTCAGGTGAAGAGTATGAAGAAAGTTGCTGGTACCCTTAAAATTGATATGGCACAGTATCGTGAGCTTGAGAGTTTCTCTAAGTTTGCTAGCGATATGGATGCTGTTACGGCTATGACATTGGATCGTGGACGTAAGAATAATCAGTTGCTTATCCAGCCTCAATATAGTCCTATGCCTGTAGGTGAACAGATCGCAATTATATATTGCGGTGTTCATGGTTTGATGCACGATGTTCCTGTAGATGAGGTACGTAAGTGTCAGGATCAATTCCTTGATGCTATGCGGTCACAACATCAGGATGCTATAGATATATTAGCTAGTGGAAAACTGACTGAGGAAGTGGAAAATACCATCAAGGAAGTTATGGCTAATGTAGCCGGACAATTTAAAGCGTAATAGCCTATGCCGTCGTTGAAAGAGATAAAAACTCGTATTGCTTCTGTCAATAGTACTCGTAAGATAACGAGTGCCATGAAGATGGTGGCTTCATCGAAACTGCATCATGCACAGGTGGCTATACAAAATATGCTTCCTTACGAAAACCAATTGGAACATATCTTGAAGAGTTTCCTGCTTTCTACTCCGGATACTGACACACCTTTTGAGGGAAGTCATGCTGAGCTGAAGCGTGTGGCATTAGTTGTTTTCAGCTCCAATAGTTCGCTATGTGGTGGCTTTAATAATAATGTTATCAAGATGATGCTGGAAACGATTGACGAGTACAAGAGTCAAGGTGTCGACGATATTATTATTTATCCTATCGGGCGTAAGATTGAAGAAAAGGTTAAGAAATTAGGTCTCCCATGTGCAGGTAGTTTCATGGATTTAGTTGATAAACCAAAGTCTGCACCTTGTGCTGATATTGTACGCGAATTGGGTAATTTGTTCTTGAAAGGTGAGATAGATAAAGTAGAACTTATTTATCATCATTTCAAGAGTGCAGGTAGTCAGATCTTGACTCGTAAGACTTTATTGCCAATAGACCTTTCTACTGAGACTATTGGAGAGAATAATGATCGTGATCTTTCAAGTAATGTAGCTACTGCTAAAGCTCAGGAATATCTTAGAAAAAAACATGCTAAGGAGAGAAATGAGGAAAAGCAGGATGTTGCAATCAATGATGATTTTATTGTAGAACCTGATTTGCATACTGTTCTTAGTAGTTTGATTCCTAAGCAATTACATCTTATGATGTATACAGCCTTGTTGGATAGTATAGCCAGTGAGCATGCTGCTCGAATGGTTGCTATGCAGACTGCTACGGATAATGCAGATGAGTTGCTTCGTGACTTGAATTTACAATTTAATAAGAGTCGTCAGGCCGCTATTACGAATGAATTGTTAGACATTGTGGGGGGAAGTTCAAATAATTAAATACAACTTCTCTATAAGAATAAGCAAAGGGTGAGTCAAAAAATAAACTTTGACTCACCCTTTTTCTTTTGGTATATAAATATGAATAATAAACCTTTTTGTTGTTATCTCATGATGTGTACTTGTGCTTGCTATTACTTTCTTTCCGATTCTTTGATGTATCCGTGTCGGAAAGCATAAAGTAGTTCTTCGAGATCAGCAATTTGTTGACGGAGTTCTCTACCTTTGTCAGTATCAGCAACAAGCATCCTGCGATTACTCATCTCTACAATCTGAGTAGTTGATTTGATGTCTGTTCCTGTTCTGATAGCATCTTCAGTACTTGTAAAAGGCTCATGTTGTACCAATTGGAATCCTCTGGAATGATATACTAGGGTATAACCAGCAATACCCGTTTCATTATGGTAGGCTTTACTGAATCCTCCATCGATAACCATCAGTTTTCCATTTGCTTTGACAGGATTTTCACCACTCGTTGCCCTTACTGGTACATGCCCATTGATGATATGTCGGTTCAGTCCTTCTACACCAAAGGAATCAAGGATTCTATCTATGACTTCCTCATTATCTCTTAGTTTGAAGTAATTGCCCTTTTCTTCATGCCATGTTTCCTTATCTTTGATGAAGTATCTTTCAAATGTAGCCATTTTGCTTTTATCAAACAGGGGACTATCTTTTCCGCACCATAAATAAAGAAAATAGTCGATGGCATATTGTCTTTCATCTGGGTCAGAATCATTTTGGAAAGCTGTTCTGATCAGCATATCGATGTTATGCAGTAATTTCCGACCTGCATATTTCCTTCCAGGAAATATCTCGACAGTTTTCAGGGAGCCGTCCTCATTCAATGGGATAGAAGCGTGGAACAATAAATTATTATTATAGATAGCATACATGCAACCATGTTGCAACATAGCACGCATGTGTTTATGCAATTTTTCGCTAACCATAAACGAGTGATGTAATTTACGCATGAGCAGTTTCTCTTCGTCAGTTAATGCGTTTGGATCTTTCTCATTAATGGTTGGAAAGTTACATGATGTCATTTCGTATTCCTTTCCATCTATATTAATAGTTCCATTCTTGTAGTCAATATGATTAAATAGACATCTTGATGTCATATCCCAATCAGGATGACCTTCGAAGATCTGGTTTTCCAGTTTAAACTGCAGAATAGATATTGCCTTGTGCATTTGGGCAGTCAGTCGACAAGTGCGTTCATCAAGATGGGAACCTTCTCCTGTTATTTTCGGGATGAATTCCTCGCAAGGATCATTCTTGTATGTTTCCATTGCAAAGGTAGCTAATGGTACAAGGTTGATACCATATCCCTCTTCAAGGGTTGCCAGATTGGCATACCTCAGCGATAAACGTATCACATTGCAGATACAAGCATTGTTTCCAGCAGCTGCTCCCATCCATAGAATGTCATGGTTTCCCCATTGAATATCCCAATTCTGACGATGGCGAAGATAATCCATGATGATGTGTGCTCCAGGTCCTCTATCATAGATGTCACCAAGGATATGTAGTTGATCGATAACGAGATGCTGAATGACATTTGCTATTGCAATGATAAAATCATCAGCCCTTCCCGTAGAAATTATAGTGTCGACGATGACATTTACATATGCAGTTTTATCCCTATCTTCTGTACGTTCATGAAGTAATTCCTGGATAATGTATGAAAAATCAGAAGGTAAGTTCTTTCTTACCTTTGAACGCGTATATTTGCTAGATACATCACGACAGACAGCTACGAGTTGATGTAGTGTAATGTGATACCAATCATCTATATCTTCCTCATTTTGTTTTACAAGTTCTAGCTTCTGTTCAGGATAATAAATTAGTGTGCATAGTTCCCGTTTCTCAGTTTCTCTTAGAGTATTACCGAAGAGATCGTTTACTTTGCGTTTGATATTACCCGATGCATTTTTCAGCACATGAATAAAAGCCTCATATTCTCCATGAATATCAGCAAGAAAATGTTCAGTACCTTTCGGAAGATTCAGAATAGCCTGAAGATTGATAATCTCGGTACTAGCATCTGCAATTGTTGGGAAAGATTGAGCTAATAGCTCAAGGTATCTCATATCTTTTTCTATCTCGTAATGCTTCATACGAATTAGTATTATATGATTACTATTCAGTAATTATCTTTTGTATTTGTTTTGATGTTTTGTCCTCGATAGCTTCTATAGGCATATATCCTTCAGTGAGTCCTGTAGTTTCTGCCATCACTTGAAAGACTCGTTGTGAGAACTTCCTGATCTTGAGTTGTTCGATTCTTTCTTCGAGGATATCATCGTTATATTCTGTGTCGTGAAGTAAAATTTG
>CACYKX010000203.1 GCA_902775075.1 uncultured Prevotellaceae bacterium
AATCGTCAGCAGTTCTTGGCAACAGCTCTTGAATGGGTGAGCAAAGGTAACGTAGATGGTTACATGTCCGCTCATCGACGCGATGAGAACATCAACGAGGTTAAGACCTATTTCAACACGGTCATAGACTGGGCAGATAGCAAGTTCGATGATGTGTATGACGAAATGCAAGGTTTGAACTGGGGTGAACTCTATGAGCGTTTCCATCACTTACCCTTGAATCACTCTGAATTGTCGACAAAGGTTCTGGAACTGATGCATGATGACTATGTGACTAACCGACGCGGCATCTTTGAGTATGTGCTTGGCGGTTGTCAGGATACAAAGCTGTTGAACGTCCGCCTGTTTGACAAGCCTACCATGCGCAAAGTGTATCAGCAACAGACTGACAAGGCAAAGGCTGAAGGTGTGAGCAACTGTCCATATTGCGCTGAAGGTCATGAAGCAAATCGCAAGCGCATTTGGAAACTGGAAGAGATGGATGCCGACCACGTAACGGCATGGAGCAAAGGCGGCGCAACAAGTATCGAGAACTGTCAGATGCTTTGCAAGACACATAATAGGGCGAAAGGAAATAGATAAACTAATAACGATATGGCCAAAGAAAAATTCAGCAGGACGAAAGCTTGCGCAACCAAAACGCTTTATGCGGTGATGAAAGAGATGAGTCGCCGAGGCGGCAGTATGCCTGCCAAGGAACTTTATCCTTTTGTGAATGAGAATGTACAGTTGACGGAATGGGAGAAAGAACCTGCAGGTAAAATGAAATATATTCGCTGGACGAACAGCTTCCAGTTCTATTCCATCGATTATCAGAAGGCAGGATTCATTGTCAAGAAGAACGGTAACTGGTATTTAACGCCGGAGGGGGAGTCAATACTGAAAAAGTCGCCTGAAGAGGTGATGACTATCGCTAATGACGCATATCATGAATGGCGACGACTCAACCCTAAAGATGAAAATCCCGAAGGGGAACCTACTGACGAGACGGCAGAGAATGACAATTCCAGGAATCTCGACCTGCTGGAATCGGATGCCCGCGAGGGTATCAGAAAGTACATAGTATCAAAGAGTCCATACGAGTTTCAGGATATGGTGGCTGCCCTGCTTCGGGCAATGAAGTACTATACTCCATTTGTTGCGCCTAAGGGGAAAGACGGAGGTATCGACATTATTGCATACTTGGATCCTTTGGGTGCCCAGACACCGCGTATCAAAGTGCAGGTAAAGCATAAGCCGGATAGTGCTATCGGTGCTGCTGATGTACGGGCTTTGTTAGGTGTGCTTCGTGCCGGCGATATTGCTTTGTTTGTTACAAGTGGTACTTTCTCACCAGATGCGAAGACTACAGGAACCAGTTCTCGTGAGTTTATCCGTCTTATTGATGGTGATGAGTTTATTGATATGTGGCTGGAGTTCTACGATAAGATGTCTGATGACGATAAAAACATGCTACCCCCGAAACGCATTTCGTTCTTGGGAAGTAACGAATAAGATAATCTATTTTTACTATTTATTCATCTAAATAATTAAAACTATGAAAAGAATTTTATTTGTATTGGCATTAATGATGCCGATGTTTGCGAATGCACAAGAAAAAGAAGAAAAGTCAAACAGCAAGACATTAGAGTTCATGACAAAAGATGGTTTTGCCTTTAAGAAAGAGTTCTATGATTTACCCGAGATTGGTAATAGTTACAACAAAACTCAAAATCAAGTCTTAATCATTACAAATTTAAAAACAAATGAAAAACGGGGTTGCTTACGCATAACTACAAATTATCCTTCTGGTTCAGGCAATATTGAGTACACGGGGACACTAGATCCAGATGAATTGGATGCAGCAACGATGTCAACGGAAAAGATCCTGTCAGAAATAATTCCAACTACACCATCAACTTATACCGAGGTGGAATACTGCACTCGAGATGGTGTTGAGATTGGTGTTTTTTGGAAAGAGAAAAAAAGTGAATGGACAATTTACATTAAAACAAAGAAATACGTTGGCCGCTCAATGTCAACATTTAAAGCAGAGGAGTTGGCACTTCTTATTAAGAATCTCAAGGATGCAAAACAAATGATTGATGAAAAAACGAAATAAGAAAATCTGACCCCGTTGTTTAGTGTATGATGCTGATGTATAAATCGGCTCTCTGCCACGATGGCCGTTTCAGCTGCTACATATTTTTTTGCGCAATTTGCAAATCATCCTCCCATCTTACCATAGGGGGCTCAACCCCCGATGTACAGGGCGTTTGGGCATAGGAGGATGAAGGCTGCCATCCTCCTATCATCCTCCTATGCAACACCCCGTACGACACCCCGTGCAACAGCCTCTGTAACACCAAACTCGACGTTAGAATTGGTCGACGGATAGCGCGATGGGCCAATGTCGGAATTGTCGAATGAAGACGGATTGCTGGAGGATGAAAACGGAAAATGGGAGCATTGGATAAACGATGCAGGGCAGTCTCTTGACGAGTTGTATAGGAGTGAGTGAAGATAAAAGATGCAGGGCTAATGATTAGTCCTGCACTTTCATTTGTTTTCGATTTGTCTTGTGGTTCCTATGGTTTCTTGCTTTATAGAGACAAATTTCCTGTTTAATCGAGCGTTTTATGATATGGATAATTGTTTCAGATTGCGAAATTACGGAAAAATATTTAAAATGATGAATTTTTCGGCAAATATTTTTGGTGTTGAGTTTTATTCTTGTTAACTTTGTAGGGAAAATATGACGGATTCATTGTCCTCATCAATGATGATGTTTAGTAATAAATATAATTAACAAGGAGGAGCATTAACAATGCGTACAGAAATATAACAGATATGGCAACGAAAAAAGTCCCGTACTACCGCAAATAGCACGAGACCTTAGGACTGCTCTCCCGATAGGCGTGTCTTAGTTGCCCACAATTCAGGGAATCGTCATAATTCCTTGGTGCAAAGTTAAGAATAATTCTTAAATGTAGCACAAGAAGGTTCTCATATCGGGTGTTTTTTATAAACATTTAACTAACGATGTGGATGTGTTTGTTGGAAGACCACCATGTCAAGGTTTAACTCAAAATTGGATAATGATGTTATCTCAATTTAGGAGAACCATTCCTTTTAAGGGTGGAAACATATCGTTCTCTTCTTCATATAATGACTATCTGATTGAAGTTGAGAAATACATTCTCACTCTACGTGGGCCTGTAGCAAAGAAAATAAGGCGTATCGAAAAGAGTATGAGAATCTTTACAGAGAAGATCTACGGCTACTTGCCTACAGCGGGCGAGATGAAATGGCCAGTGCTGGAACTTTATTTTAGAAGACTGGGATATGGGTGGTAGAGGCAGTTTTGACAAATCCACCATGTCAATCCCGGTGGAAAAACGAAAGTATAAAACACTTGATGTCGTGGATGGAATAAAGATAATAGAAGATTTCGAAAGCGGCAATGGCAAGACCCCCGTCATGTCAAATACCGCTGATACGGTTTACGCTGTTTGGAGCGAGACGGCTGGCCGTATCAAGCATATCTTCTATTACAAGAACCACGTGTTATACTACTCTATTGATTTGGAAGGCAAGAACTCTCACGCTCACAAGGTCTATGTGGATCCAAAGACCGGTGAGATTGGAAGAAAGACTCATGAAAAAAGTAACTATTTTGAACTTAATTCCAAAGAGTGGGGCATTGTAAACAAGTTATCAGTATGGAAAAAGAAGAAATGAAAGTGATAATAAACAACTGGATGGAGTTTCATCCAGTTGTTACCAAAGCCGACTTAGGTTGGAGTGAAGAATGCATTAGCGATGCTATGTCGGAAGATCCGAAAGAGATATTCAATTATTTCTGGCAGAACTTCTTTTCTATCATATTCTACTATGTTGATGACGGTAATTTCTATGAGTTGTTTATGGAGTCGAATCCTCACAAGTTCTGGCGTATCCCTAAGATTGAAGACTGGGATGGCAAGTACATTGGCAGACAGATCCTTTGGGAAAGTCATCAGGAAGGAGAAGTGCTTTATGAATTCGACGATGATACTGATTTGTGGGAAACGCTCAAAATTGGCGGAAAGTCAATTGGTGAAGTTCTTGAACGTTCGTATATTGCAGAAATCAACTGAGTATGAACGATAGACAACCTTCATTGTTCTCGGAGGCAGAGTTGGCGAAAATGATTTCGCCAACTTTCTCCAGAAAGAAAAACCAAGCAGAATGGAATCTTAGGGTCAATAGGCTTGGAGCTGTTCGTGCTGATTTATCTAAAGACCTTCATCTATCAGAGGAAGGATGTCCAACTATTCAGCCATACTTTGGAGTTCCTGAATATCCACTTATTAATTTCAAAGAGGCTTTATCTGCTAATTGTTATGACTATTGGGTTCATTGGTTTATTGATGATGTATTCTTTGAACAAATATGGAATCCGAAATACACAGAACGAGATATTGAGATACTCTGTAAATTCAGAGGAATGTTTACTCCTGACTTCACATTAGATCCACGTCTATCACAATGGCAAGAACAGTTTAATATCTTCAGAAGTCGGACTGTCGGTCAACTGGTTCAAAGAAGGGGAGGCGTAGTTATACCGACAGTAGGATGGTCTTTCCGAAGGAGTTTCGATTACTGCTTCTGTGGTTTGTCTGAGGGTGGCACAGTTGCTATCAGCACAAATGGTGTATTGAATAATCTCGTTTCATTACGATTGTTTATGGAAGGTGTATTTGAATTGGAACGGCAACTGCGTCCTGAGGTCATCTTTATCTATGGCGACAAAATAGAACTGCGCACCAAAGCTCGTCAGATATGGCATCCAAACACTCAAATTGCTCGTTTGAGAAATCAGAGTGATCAAAAAAAGGTTCTTAACGAAATACTAAGTTTATTGTAAAATGAATGCTTACGATTAGATTAAAAAAAACGCTGAGACAGACACTGTTTTAATAAGCGACTTCTAGTTGAACATCTTGCACCTCGGAGAATCATGACGGTTCGTCCGAGGTGTATTATTATATTTCTAAATGAACAGGAAGCAGGCAAATACTATACTTGCGGAGAAAGAAAAAATGCAAAAAACTTTACGGTTGGAGTGGCTTAAAACGAGAATAGGGGTGACGCCTCGCTTGCCCTAGGCAAGCAAGCCTTTTGCCCTAGGCAAAAGCGCCTCTTGCCCTACCCAAGCGACGAACGCGGACTAGGCAAGTTAGCAGTCTGAAATACAGCGACTTACATGCCATTTGTAATGTGGTATAATCGTTCGCTTATTATTTAGCCTAAAAGAAAAAGCTTTACAGAGAAACCGCTGGGGCAGGTACCTGTTACAGATAAATGACCATTAACTGAACAAATCAGCACCTCGGAGAACTACAACGGTTCGTCGGAGGTGTTTTTGTTTTATTTTCAATGCAAAGCAAAATAAGTGCTCAAAAATTTGGAAAATTCAAAATTAGTTCCTACCTTTGCACCCAGATGAGAGTTGCATA
>CACYKX010000204.1 GCA_902775075.1 uncultured Prevotellaceae bacterium
TTTTACGTTTTTACGTTTTTACATTTTACGTTTTCATCTTGGGGTAGTGGCTTCACGCTTTTCCTTAGGGGTCAACTCTCCTTGGATTCCATAGGTAAACAACTGCATATATATATTCTCTTAATCCGTATAAACTTTATCAAAAATAATCGATAAAATATTTGGTAGTTTCAGAAAATCGATGTATCTTTGCATCATCATCCCGAAGAAGCAAAAAAAGAAAGACCCTAAAAAAATGCAACACGCCATGGAGATGCTCCCCCCTCCACGCTACTATCATCTTCCTAACAAATGTGGCTTATATCCAACAGAAGAATAGATCATGAAGCGATGGAGCAATTCAAGAAGAGCGTAGGCTCGTGCACGCATACTCTCGCAAAAACGTAAAAGGTAAAAACGTAAAACGATGGGATTGTATTTATGCAGATCCTCGGCATAGACGACACACCCAAAGAGAGTGCACCCCGAAGGACGTGCCCGTCCCTATAACAAAGGGAGAAAATCGTTAATTCTCCATAAATGGGTTGATAATTCAGCTATTTTTCATACCTTTGCCAAAAATTGAATAATAAGAGATAACATGGCACAAATAATAGAGAAATATTTCACACACCTAAGCGAAGAACAGAAACGACAGTTTGATGCCCTCGACGCTCTGTATCGTGACTGGAATGCGAAAATCAACGTCATCTCGCGCAAAGATATCGACAACCTGTACGAGCACCATATCCTTCATTCTCTGGCCATCGCCAAGGCTATCCATTTTGCCCCAGGCACACGAGTGCTCGACTTCGGTACAGGCGGCGGTTTCCCAGGCATCCCTCTCGCCATCTTATTCCCGGAAGTTAGTTTCCGTCTCATCGATGGTACAGGCAAGAAGATTCGCGTGGCAACGGAGGTGGCACAGGCCATCGGACTGAAGAATGTGGAAGCTGTACACCTGCGTGGCGAGGAAGAAAAAGGTGAATATGATTTCGTGGTGAGTCGTGCAGTAATGCCTCTACCCGACCTGATGAAGATTATCCGCAAGAACTTCGCCAAGAAACAGCAAAATGCTTTGCCTAACGGATTGCTATGCTTGAAGGGTGGCGACCTAGAGGCAGAACTTAAACCTTACGAGAAAATCGTAGAGGTGACCGACTTGAGCACATGGTTTGACGAACCTTGGTTCAAGGAGGATAAGAAACTAATCTATGTGCCTTCGACAAAACGATAAGTTTATCGGGACACGTGTAACTTTTAGATTATAAGTATATTATGATACATATCGAAAGATTTCAGGTGAATATGATCTCTGAAAATTGCTACGTGGTGAATGATGATACCAAGGAATGCGTCATCATCGACTGTGGCGCCTATTATGAGGAGGAGCGACAAGCTATCGTCGACTATATTCGCCAGAATAATCTGAAACCGAAGCATCTGCTCGCTACACATGGCCATGTGGACCATAACTTCGGTAACGATACCATCTATCACGAGTTCCAGCTCCGTCCGGAATATAACGATCGTGACGAAGAGTTGATGAAAGACCTCAAAGGTCAGGCCAAGATGCTCTTCAACCTAGATATCGACAACGAATATCCTGCGGCAGCCAACTACCTAGAGGATGGCGATAGCGTGAAGTTCGGCAACCATGAATTTAGCGTCATCACCACTCCGGGCCATAGCCCTGGTGGCGTGTGCTATTATTGCAAGGAAGAGAACATCCTATTCTCCGGCGACACCCTATTTTGCGGTTCCATCGGTCGTACCGACTTCATCGGCGGCAACCAATTTCTCATCATCCAGAGCCTTCGCCAGCTCGGTCAGCTGCCCGACGAAACTCGCATATTCCCAGGACATGGACAGCAGACGACCATGGGCAACGAACTTGCAACCAATCCTTATATGGATCGATAGACGGCGATTTCAGAAATATGCGAAAAGATATTCCAGAAAAAATTATATTAGGTATCGACCCCGGTACTAACGTCATGGGATATGGCGTGCTCAGAGTTGTAGGCAATAAGGCCAATCTCGTGGTGATGGGAGTCATCGATATGCGCAGAGAGAGCGACCCATACCTCCGGTTGGGAAAAATCTTTGAGCGCGTCACAGGTATCATCGACGAATATCTGCCCGACGAGATGGCCATCGAAGCCCCCTTCTTCGGCAAGAATGTGCAGTCGATGCTCAAGCTCGGTCGCGCACAAGGTGTGGCCATAGCGGCCGCCATCCATCATGATGTACCGATACATGAATACGCTCCATTAAAGATCAAGATGGCCATCACAGGACAAGGACAAGCCTCCAAGGAACAGGTGGCCAACATGCTACAAAGGTTGCTCAACATCTGCGACGACGACATGCCAAAATTTATGGATGCTACCGACGCCTTAGGAGCAGCCTATTGTCATTTTTTGCAGATGGGAAGACCGGAGACAGGCGCCAAACATTATGGTTCGTGGAAAGATTTTGTGAACAGAAACAAAGAACGAATCAAATGATATAAGAGAGATGCAGAGAATTATCAAGATTGAAAATGGTGTGGCTCGTATGCCACAATGGCGCATGGCAGAGCCTGTAAACTTTGAACTTTGTGATGGTGAGCATATCGCTATCGTGGGACGCAACGGCTGTGGCAAGTCGATGTTCGTCGACATGATCGTGGGGCGTCATCCTTTGCTCATGCACGACCCAGAATATGATTTCTCACCAAGCGACAAAGAAATGGTGAGCGACAATATACGATATATCACCTTCCGCGATTCGTATGGCGGAGATAATGACCGTACATACTATTTGCAACAGAGGTGGAATCAACAGGAAATTGATGAAAATACGCCTACTGTGGGGGCTAAACTCGAAGAGGCTTTCGCTCTGGCGGGCAAGGATACTCCCGAGCGTCGACAGATGCAGAAACATATCTATGAACTTTTCCACATGGAGCATCTGCTGGACAAATATATCATCTTGCTCTCTAGTGGAGAACTACGCAAATTTAAGTTGGCTAGTACCCTCTTTGCCGACCCTCGCGTGCTGATCATGGATAACCCGTTTATCGGACTGGATGCGGAGACGCGCGACCAGTTGAAGGAGTTGCTCAAAGTGCTCTCCGCAGAACGGGCTTTGCAGATTATCCTTGTACTCTCCAAGACGGATGACATCCCAGACTTCATCACACATATCGTGGAAGTGAAGGATATGGTGGTATTGCCGAAGGTTACCCGCGAAGAATATCTAGAAAATCTGCCACCCATACCCGCTCACGTCCTCGATGAGGAACGCGCCCAAGCGATCATCGACCTGCCCTACAAGACAGAAGAATATCACACACAAGAGGTGGTGAAGATGAACAAGGTGAGCATACGCTACGGCAAGCGTACGATTCTCAAGGAACTCGACTGGACGGTAATGAATGGAGAAAGATGGGCACTTAGCGGACAGAACGGTGCAGGCAAGTCGACCCTACTCAGTTTGGTGTGTGCCGACAACCCACAGAGTTATGCCTGTGATATCGCGCTCTTTGGCAACAGTCGTGGTAGTGGCGAGAGCATCTGGGACATCAAGAAGCATATCGGTTATGTATCGCCTGAATTGCATCGAGCCTACCAACGAGACATTTCCGCCATCCGTATCGTCGCAAGCGGTCTGAAGGATAGCGTAGGACTCTACGTGAAACCTACGGGTGACGACTTGGAGAAATGCAAATTTTGGATGCATATCTTCGGATTGGACGAATTGGAGAATCGCACCTTCCTGAAAATGTCGAGTGGCGAACAGAGATTAATCCTTTTGGCTCGTGCCTTCGTCAAAGATCCAGAGCTATTGATCCTCGACGAACCACTCCATGGCCTTGACAACACGAACCGTCGACTGGTGAAGGATGTGATAGAGACATTCTGCAAGCGCGACAACAAGACCATGATCATGGTGACCCATTACAAAGAAGAATTACCCGCGTGCATCGACCATAGCATCTATTTGCTTCGACACGCATAATATAGAATATTAAAATTAGAGAATATGAAGAAAATCATGTTGGCTGCCGTAGCAGCATTTATGCTGAGTATGCCTGCCCAAGCGCAGGATGTACTCAAGGAGTTGATGAAGACGAATACCGCAATCTGCAAAGACTCAACCCAGAGTTTGGAGACACGCAGAATCGCGGCCTTCAAGGTAGACGAACTTACCTATATGCGTTCGCGCGTGGCTGGAGATATCCTCTCGAACCCCAACGACCTAAAGTTGTATAACGACCGCATCAAGTTGCTCAACGAACAGAGTTTGGCGATGAACCAATATATCGCAGCCTATCAAAGTCGTATGAAGGACTGTAAGGATAAAGCTGTGGTAAACTCTTATTTCATCAAGGCAACCTTGGACTGTCCTCTCTTCAACGATAAGGATGCCGAACTCGTGAGATCGTATGTAGACCGTAGCGACTATCCTGTTCGCTTCGCGCTCGATTGCGACTGGAAGAAGGCGCTCTCTATCATCAGAAATATCGACTGGAGCCAGTTCTAAGACTTGCTTCCTTGAAAGCGAAATAAAAGCAAAATCCTCATCATCCAATATCGGGTGATGAGGATTTTTCTATATGAGCCGCCTTCGGACGTCTCATCTTACAACTTCAATTTTTTCTTTTTCCCCTTGCTCTCATTTCCCACACGATCGAGAGCCGTTACCACATAAGTGTATTTAGTCTTGCCATCCACATACGGCAGTTTTACGGGAATATCATAAGTAATCTTCACGATTTTAGAAGGATCTTCGAGGTCGACCTTCTCCCCCTTAGCGAATCGATAAACCACATACTTGTTGACCTCATCGCCCCATTTTTTCGCCTTAGGAGCCTTCCAGAACAGCATAGGACCATCACTCGTCCATACCATCTTCACCTTTTTAGGAGCCTTAGGAGCCTTGTTATCAAGGAACGGCATCTCCGGAGTGAGAGCCGGATATCTCCAATAATCCTCTCGGAGAACCGTAGCATAGTTGCCCGGATTATCTACGGCAGCCTTTGCATACCACAACACGCTACCCTTGACATTTCTCATCTGCATATGCAGACGATGCTTGGCCGGAAGTTGATGACTTTGCGGATTCTGCGGATCAGCATATTTTACGGTACGCTCCACATCTTCTCCGATATAGAGCGGACGATTAGCCGCATGCCTATTCCACCAATTTATCAACGTAGCATAATCAGCCGTAGGATGCCCGATCTGCCAATACAACTGAGGGACACAATAATCAATCCACCCGTTGTTCACCCACTTCAGGATATCTGCATACAAGTCGTCATAGTTTTGAAGCCCGCTTGTTTCCGACCCGTTCAAGGGATCACTCTTCTTGTTACGGTAGATTCCAAAGGGAGAAACTCCGAACTTTACCCACGGCTTAAGCGCATGGATGTGCTCTCCCATCTCTTTCACGAAGGTATCCACATTATACCTTCTCCAATCTCCGCGGTTCGAGATTCCGT
>CACYKX010000205.1 GCA_902775075.1 uncultured Prevotellaceae bacterium
TGCTACATTGCTAATTTCCGAAATCTGCTACATTCATTTTTCCGAAATCTGCTACATTGCTAATTTCTGAAATTTGTTGGTGCAAAGATACCGATTACAACAATTAATTGTTCCTTGTGAGTTTAGTGTAATAGAAACATATTATATAAAGGAGTATGGGCTATGCAAAGTAAGTAGTAATGGTAAGAATGGAATCTATAGTGTCACTGAGAATCGATTGATTGTTCCTTGTATTTACGATAACTTCGTTGGTTTTGGTTTTACTTACGAGAAACCAAAATTCTTCAATGTTATAAGGGATGGCAAAATGGGGATTTGTGATTATAATGGAGACGAAGTTGTTCCTTGTAAATATACTTATGCCCTTCAAATTACTGGGACAGATTATTTCAAAATTGCAATTGAAGGTGCATGGCCAAGTGATTTTAACAAGTCAATCAGCGACAATTTTTGGAATTGTCCCCCAGAAAAGGCCTTGTGGGGAATAGCGGACAAAACTGGCAAGGTGGTTGTCCCCTGTGAATACGACTACATACAAGCTATTAGTGGTGATATCGCAATAGTAAGTAAAGGTGGGGGAGTCGAACTTTATAAAGATGGTAAGTTTTATCAGTCAAAAATAATAATAGGTAAAAATGGCTTTTACAATCTCAATAATGGTAAGCACACCGACTGTGTCTATAAAGGTTGGAGAGTAGTAAAAGAAGGTATGGTTCCATGTTTGAACAAAGATGACAAATGGGGCTACTTGGATGCTCAGGAGTTTTCAGTTGTTATTCCATTTGAGTATGATAAGGCTTCTTCTTTTGAGGAAGGAGTGGCACAGGTAGAGAAAGATGGTGTTGCCTCATTCATTACAGATCCTAAAAAAGGAACTTCGTTGCAATTGGCTAATGGCGGAGGAACGGCATCTAAGATTGACAGCAACATCCCACAAAGTGGAGAAAAGCAAGATGATTCGTTTGCCTTTATTATAGCCAACGAGAATTACCTACATCTGAAAGGTGCCGACTATGCCATTAATGATGGAAAAACTTTCCGGGAATATTGTCTTAAGACTTTCGGTTTACTAGAGAAGAATGTCCGATACTATGAGGATGCTACCTATGGCAATATAGTAAACGCAGTTCAGAAAATCAAAGACATTGCAGATGTTTACGAAGGAGACGCAAAAATAATCGTCTATTTTTCAGGCCTTGGCATGACTGATACGGAGACTAAAGAGAGTTATCTGCTGCCTACTGATGCTACTATAGATGCTCTAAATGTCACGGGCTATAAATTGCAGCAATTGATGGAAGTTCTGAATGGTTTGAAGACGCGCCAAACTATCATCATTATAGATGCTCCATTTGGTGGAACCGACAAAGAAGGAAAAATGCTGGCACAGCATCGTGGGGTAGCATTGAAGCCAAAGCCTGTAACGCCGCAAAATAATACTGTACTATGTTTGGGAAGTTCTGGGGAGGAGCCTGCTTATGCTTCCAAAGATTGCGGGCACGGACTATTTACATATGCATTATTGGAGAAAATACAAGAAAGTAAAGGCAAATGCACCCTAAAGGAAGCGATGGACTATGCAACAAATAACGTTCGAAAAGCCACTATCAAAGGTAGTGGCAAAGCGCAATCACCTATCTTTGTCACAACTCAATCTACAAACATCGACAATCTAAAGTTTTAAGAATATGAGAAATATTATAATGATATTGACCCTTTTACTGTCAACACAATCTATGATGGCTCAAATTGTGGATAGTAAATCAGTAGGAGACCAAAATGGATTTGTTGATTCAAAAGGCAAATGGGTTGGGAGTAATGATTATTGGTACACAAGTTGGTGGTCTGACTATGATATAGGTGAAGCATTTAAAGATGGAAAAACCTATGCTATTGATAAGAAAGGAAAAATAGTTTATGGAGCGGAATATGAGGAAGTTAGTATAAGCATAGGAACGATTTTGTTAAAAAATAAAGGGAAATGGGGAGCTGGAGACATTAAAGGACATATTTATGCTCCAATCAAATATGATTATGTATCTGCTAGTTCTTACAAGAGATCTAATTCAGGTAAAGAAATTTTTGAATTGTTGGTGTCAAATGGAGGCCACTATAATGGGCGAAATTATCTTGATGGTAAGTCATGGGGTGTTTATATAAACCAAACTCTCTGTGTGCCATGTGAGTACGACACATTAAAAGAAGCCGGTGATGGAATCTATGCTGTTCGTAAAAATGGCAAATGGGGCTACTGTGCCAATGGTAAAGAAATAGTTCCACCTCAATATGACGCTGTAACAGGATTTGTCAACGATGTGGCAACTGTTAGGAAGGATGGAGAGGTCAAACTAATAAAAAATCTACTGAAGGATGAAAGTAACGTTCTAATAGCAGAAAGCAGTAACCCTTCTAACAAGAAGAAAGTTAGTGGCCCAGCTGTTTCTCGTTACCCTGCACCTAATTCAGATGTTGACAAGAACATACCGACTGGCAATCAGAAGAACGAGAACACATTTGCGTTTATCATTGCCAATGAGAACTACCCCGATGCGCCAGTGCCTTACTCGCTAAACGATGGGCGTATCTTCAAGGAGTACTGCCAAAAGACACTTGGGTTGCCGGAAAAGAATATAAATCTCTATGAAGATGCCACATTCGGCACTATCATCGGGGCTGTGGAGAAGATGAAGAGTATTGCCGACGCATACGATGGCGATGCATCTGTCATCTTCTATTATGCGGGGCATGGATTCCCTGATGAGAAGAACAGTACGGCTTATCTGCTGCCTATAGATGGCAATGCGTCCGACATCACAACTACTGGTTATAGCCTTGCAAAACTTTATGGCGAGATTTCCAAACTGAAGTTGAAAAAGACGTTGGTATTGCTTGACGCTTGCTTCAGTGGCGCAAAGCGTGAGGACAAGATGCTTGCATCATCACGTGGTGTTGCCATAAAGGTCAAGGACGAAGCGCCACAAGGCAACATGGTCGTATTCTCAGCCGCCGAAGGTGATGAGACCGCCCATCAGTTGGAGGAGAAAGGTCACGGATTGTTCACCTACTATCTGTTGAAAGAGTTGCAGCAGACCGACGGCAACGTCAGCCTTGGTGACATGACCGATTTTGTTACCAAGCAAGTAAAACGCCAGTCGGTGGTCATCAACAACAAGAAGCAGACACCTACCGTCATTCCTTCATCAACTCTTGCCGAGTCGTGGCGGTCTATAAAACTATAACTGTATGCGAAAGATTGTTTCTATCTTATTTGTCCTTTTGCTTGCGTTACAGATGAATGCGCAAAGTATCAAGAAGGTGCATGGGGAATATATTTACCATGCGCCTGAGAATGTGACGCCCGAGCAGGCGAAGCAGACTGCATTGCAACGGGCAAAGGTGCAGGCTCTTGCCGACGAGTTCGGAACAGTCGTGACGCAGAACAATGCCACACGGGTAGAAAACAACAACGGACAGTCGGACATTGGCATGATTTCCCTTGGTGGCAGCGAGGTGAAGGGTGAATGGATAGAGACTATCGGCGAACCGCAATTCGAGCTGATAGGCTATGAAAATGGAACGATGGTATGGAAATGCACGGTGACCGGCAAGGCTCGCGAGATTGTCAGCGACAAACCAATCTTCGATGCCCATCTTTTGCGCAACGGCACTGAGGGGAAGTTCAAGAGTGATGAGTTCCGCAGTGGCGATGACCTTTTCTTGCAGTTCCGATCACCTGTTGACGGTTATCTCAATGTTTATCTTGACGACGGACAAGGGCATGTCGCGGCAATGCTGCCATACCGTAGTCAAGGCTTTGGGGCCACTGAGATTAAAGGCAACAAGGACTACACTTTCTTTTCTGCCAAGGATGGCGGCCGCGAGGTCGACGAGTACACTATGACTTGCAATGGCGCTATGGAACTGAACCAGGTAATCCTTGTATTCTCCGAAAATCCTTTTACAAAGATTACCTCAACCGAAGGCTATACAGACACCAAAAGTTTTCTCTCATGGCTTGCCAAGTTGAAAGCCCATGACAAGAAGGCTTGCAGCCAAACGATAGCAATACAAGTGAAACCTTAAAGACGGACATGGTATTATGAAGAAAAAGAAATGTTCAAAAAGGCAAGGCGCATCTGGAAAATCAGTCAAATCCAAGCGGAAGGAATCTCTATATAATGGATATGTGCCCCCAGTTAGGATAATGGACAAGCGCAAGATTAATGGCACTCTGACCTTACAAGACATCAAGAAAACTAGAACTTCAAAGACAAACACTCATGAGCGAAAAAACGAATGACACTCAGGAACTTCGTAAGCAACTGGACGGTGATATAACTTACCATTCATCCGCTTGCAATGAACATGCAAGGTATGGCGTATATGCAATAATGGCTACGGCGTTGGCATTTCTAATAGGTGAGAAAGGAAAAAGTGGCGCATTTGAATATGATGCTGTTATATTAGGAGTTATATTGCTTTTGGGATTTGTCTATCTTTTTATGGAGAGTGCACGCTATTATATGACGGCTCAAAAGGCCAGATCATGCAGGAAAGAATTGGGCACGATTAGCAATAGTGCCATCATTGAGCAAATGCAGAAACATTCTGACTGGACTTATAAAGTTTGGACAGTTCAACTAATTCTTTGTATGATTCTTTCATTGCTAATGGGCGGCTACCTCTTTTACGTGTATATACTGAAATTAATATAAGACAAAATAATATGAAAGCAAGGCTATTGATATTGGTAATTATGTTTATGGGGATAATAACCTCATCTCATGCGCAAACGGTTAAAGGGAAATACCTTGATTGCAAATATATATTAGATGAAAATGGACTGCTAACAATTACAGGCAAAGGTAATTTTGACTTACCTGTAAAGATATTTAGCAAAGTTAGTGACAAGGGCAAAGCAATGCGGAAAAAGATAAAGAGTGTTATAATAGAAGAAGGGGTAACAGTTATTGGTTTTGGAGCCTTTGAAGATTGTTATAACTTGGAAACGGTATCTTTGCCAAAAACTTTAAGTATAATTAATAGTAATGCTTTTGACCACTGTATTAGATTAGAATCAGTTAATCTGCCGGAGTCTTTAACTATAATAGGGGATAATGCTTTTGGAGGTTGCAGCAGATTAACATTTATTACAATACCCAATTCCGTAAAAGAAATAGGCAATTATATTTTTACTGGATGCAGAGGACTCGTTTCTGTTACACTCCCCCTAAATACCATTAGTATAAAACAAGGTGAATTCGCTGACTGCATAAGTCTAAAATACATTCATATCGTAACTACTCAGTCTTTTTGACATGATGGTTCGGAACGACTAAATATTAGTCGTTCTCTGATAAGAGTCTTCCGATAAAGTCATCCTTGGGAGCCATG
>CACYKX010000206.1 GCA_902775075.1 uncultured Prevotellaceae bacterium
AACGTTACATTTAAAGATAGACGATAAAAATAAGGTGGAAAGCGTTACCGTGGATATGCTGGAACCTCGATTTGATGTGACAGAGCAGTTTAATGATGCTTTGGATTTTCAGAATCCTTTGCTCAGCAACAGTGTCATCACACCATTTCTTCCCGGAACTTTTGTTTGTATGGGCAACCCACATTATGTGATCTTTGTCGATGACTTGAAAGATATCGACATCGCTCGATATGGTAAGATCCTAGAAAACGAGGCTAAATTTCCACAGCGATGCAACATCGAATTTGCGCAACTATTCAACAAAAACGAAATAAAGACGAGAGTATGGGAAAGAGGGAGCGGCATCACTATGGCATGCGGGACTGGTGCTTGCGCCACAGCCGTTGCTGCCGCCCTTACATCCCGAACTTCACGAGAGTGTGATATCATCATGGACGGAGGTACACTCCACATTAAGTGGGACGAGACCGATAACCATATTTACATGACCGGTCCTGCGGCCTTTGCCTTTGAAGGTGACATCGACTTATAGAAATGAAGCAAACTCAAACAATATAAAGAAAAGATTATGGCATTAGTAAACGAACATTTCCTAAAATTACCAGGCAACTACTTATTTGCTGATATCGCAAAGAAGGTAAATGCCTATCAAGTTTCTCATCCTAAGCAGAAGGTTATCAGTTTGGGCATCGGTGATGTCACTCAGCCTTTGTGTCCTGCTGTCATCGAGGCGATGCACAAAGCTGTTGATGAGATGGCACACAAGGCCAGCTTCCGTGGTTACGGACCTGAACGAGGATATAACTTCCTTCGCGAGGCTATCATCAAGAACGAATTCTTGCCTCGTGGCATTCATCTCGATCCTAACGAGATCTTTATCAACGATGGTGCCAAGAGTGATACGGGAAACATTCAGGAAATCGTAAGATGGGACAACAATGTCGGTGTTACCGACCCTATCTATCCTGTCTATATTGACTCTAATGTGATGATCGGTAGAGCCGGCGTTCTCGAAAACGGTAAATGGAGCAATGTTACCTATATGCCATGTACCGATGAGAATGGTTTCGTTCCTCAAATTCCTGACCATCGCGTGGATATGATCTATCTGTGTTACCCTAATAACCCTACAGGTACGGTTCTTCCTAAAGAGGAGCTACGCAAATGGGTGAACTATGCGATAAGAAACGATTCTATCATCTTCTATGATGCAGCCTATCAGGCTTACATCCAGGATGATTCCATTCCACACTCTATCTATGAGATACGAGGGGCACGAAAGGTGGCTATCGAATTCAGAAGTTTCTCTAAGACTGCCGGTTTCACCGGCGTAAGATGTGGATATACCATCGTTCCTAAAGATCTTACTGCCGTCACCGTTGATGGTAAGACTCGCGTAAGCCTCAACCAACTTTGGGATCGCCGACAGAACACGAAGTTTAATGGTACCAGCTATATCAGTCAACGCGCTGCCGAGGCTATCTATACTCCGGAAGGAAAGGAACAGGTGAAGGCTACCATTAACTATTATATGGAGAATGCACGCATCATGCGTACACAGCTCACGAAACTCGGATTCAAAGTCTTCGGAGGTGAGAATGCTCCTTACCTTTGGGTGAAGACTCCTAATAATACTAGCAGTTGGAAGTTCTTTGAACAGATGCTATATGGCGCTTCTGTCGTCTGCACTCCTGGTGTGGGCTTCGGTCCTAGCGGTGAGGGATATATCCGTCTCACTTCTTTCGGTGACCGTGAGGATTGTAAGGAAGCCATGCGACGCATTGCCGACTGGATGCTCGGTTCCAACAAATAAATAACCACAAACACAAATATATTTATTCAACTAATAAAAATATGGCAAATTTAAGATTTGAAGCAGTTGCAGAGGCTTCTAGAAAGAGACCTGTTGAGGTTCTTGCTCCAGTAGAACGCCCTTCTGAATTCTTTGGCAAGAAAGTTTTCAATCGCCAGAAGATGTACAAATATCTTCCTGCCGACGTGTATGCGAAACTTATTGATGTTATTGACAATGGTGCACGCCTCGACCGTAGTATCGCTGACGAGGTGGCTAAAGGTATTAAACAATGGGCTGACGAAAATGGCGTAACCCACTATACACACTGGTTCCAACCTCTTACTGAAGGTACTGCAGAAAAGCATGATGCTTTCATCGAGCATGGTGGTAAAGGTGGTATGATCGAGGAATTTTCTGGTAAACTCCTCGTACAGCAAGAACCTGATGCTTCTAGTTTCCCTTCTGGTGGTATCCGCAATACTTTCGAGGCTCGCGGTTATTCTGCTTGGGACCCTACTTCTCCTGTATTCATCATCGATGATACACTCTGCATCCCTACAATCTTCATTTCTTATACCGGAGAGGCTCTTGACTACAAGGCTCCGTTACTTCGTGCCTTGCATGCTGTCAACGTAGCTGCAACAGAGGTATGTCATTATTTCTATCCTGATGTAAAGAAGGTTAATAGTAACCTAGGATGGGAACAGGAATATTTCCTTGTTGACGCTGACTTATATGCTGCTCGTCCTGACCTCGTATTGACCGGTCGTACACTGATGGGGCACGACTCTGCTAAAAATCAGCAGATGGACGACCACTACTTCGGTACTATCCCTGAGCGTGTACAAGCTTTCATGAAAGATCTTGAATTCCAAGCTCTCGAACTTGGCATCCCTTGCAAAACTCGTCATAATGAGGTTGCTCCTAACCAGTTTGAGCTCGCTCCAATCTTCGAAGAAACTAACCTTGCTGTGGATCATAACATGCTTCTCATGTCACTCATGAAGAAAGTGGCACGTAAACATGGTTTCCAAGTATTACTACACGAAAAACCTTTCGATGGCATCAATGGTTCTGGTAAGCACAACAACTGGTCACTCTCTACGGATACCGGTGTATTGTTGCACGGACCTGGCAAGACTCCAGAGGATAACTTGCGATTCGTTGTCTTCATCGTTGAGACACTGATGGGTGTCTATAAACACAATGGTCTGCTCAAGGCTTCTATCATGAGCGCTACAAATGCACATCGTCTTGGTGCTAACGAGGCACCTCCTGCTATCATCTCATCTTTCCTTGGCAAGCAGTTGAGCGACCTTCTCGAACATATCGAGAAAGCTGACAAGAAAGATTTGTTTAAGTTAGAAGGCAAAAAGGGTGTAGACTTGGATATCCCTGAGATTCCTGAAATTATGCTCGATAATACTGACCGTAACAGAACTTCTCCTTTTGCCTTCACCGGTAACCGTTTCGAATTCCGTGCTGTAGGTAGTGAGGCTAACTGTGCTTCTGCTATGATCGTTCTGAACACAGCTGTTGCCGAAGCTCTTACTAACTTCAAGGCCCGTGTTGATGCTTTGATCGCTAAGGGTGAGGATAAGATGAGTGCTATCATAGATATTGTACGTGAGGACATCAAGACTTCTGCTCCTATCCACTTCGATGGTAATGGTTATAGCGATGAATGGGTAGAAGAGGCTCAGAAGCGCGGACTCGACTGCGAGAAGTCTTGTCCTGTTATCTTCGAGCGTTACCTCGACCCTGAGAGCATCAAGATGTTCAGTGATATGAATGTCATGCAGAAGAATGAGCTTGAAGCTCGTAACGAGGTGAAATGGGAAACCTACACGAAGAAGATTCAGATTGAGGCTCGTGTAATGGGCGATCTTTCTATGAACCATATCATCCCTGTAGCGACACACTATCAGAGTCAGCTCGCTAAGAATGTAGAAAACATGATCGACATCTTCGGTCGTGACGAAGCTCTGAAGTTATCCGACAGAAATATCAAGATCATCCGTGAGATTTCTGAACGTACAGAGCGTATTGAGAAAGGCGTAGAAGACTTGGTTAATGCCCGTAAGGTAGCTAACAAGATAGAAGATGAGCACGCTAAGGCTATTGCTTACCACGATACCGTGGAGCCTAAGATGGATGCCATCCGATATGAGATTGACAAGCTCGAGCTTATCGTCAGCGATGAAATTTGGACACTTCCAAAATATAGAGAACTATTATTCATACGATAATTGTACTCTTCAACTGAAGATATATAATTAACCAATCTATTTCTTTTATTGGTTGTTTAAGTTTGCGGCGGAGCGTAATCGTGAGATTACACTCCGTTTTTCTTATTTTTTTATTACCTTTGCAGCCATGGGTAAGAACAATATTGTTTATCATATCATCGCTATCATCACGGTGCTCATCTGGGGCGGAACATTCATCAACTCAAAGATTCTGTTACAGCATGGGTTGGAGCCTCACGAGATCTTCGTGCTACGCTTCCTCTTCGCTTATATCTGTATCTGGTTTATCTCTCCACATCGTCTTTTCGGAGATACCATAAAGGATGAACTGCTCTTCGTATTACTGGGCATCACAGGAGGTTCCCTCTATTTCATCACCGAAAACCATGCCGTCCAGATAGACTATGTAAACAATGTGTCGTTCATCGTCTGCACAGCACCATTGCTCACCACACTCCTTGCCCTTAAGTTTCTCAAAAGTGTGAAAGCTACCAAGAATCTCATCCTCGGAGCCATCGCTGCCACCTTAGGTGTAGGATTAGTGGTATTCAACGGTCATTTCGTTTTGAAACTCAACCCTTTAGGCGATGCTCTTGCCCTTTCTGCCGCACTCTGCTGGGCCGTATACAGCATCCTAATGAAGTTTGTTGCCAACCGCTACAGTTCTATCTTCATCACACGAAAAGTATTCTTCTACGGTCTCATCACCGTACTCCCCTATTTTCTTCTACGTCCTTGGCAGTTCCCACTCTCCGGTTTCACCCATCCCGCAGTATGGGGCAACTTACTGTTTCTCGGAACCATCGCTAGTTTTGCCTGTTTCGAACTATGGAGTCTCGTCATCAAAAAAATCGGTGCCATCCCAGTAAGCAACTACGTATATCTCAACCCGATATCCACCGTCATCGTTTCGGCACTTGTCCTCTCCGAGCCAATGACACCCCTAGCTTATCTAGGTTCCATCCTCATCTTATTGGGCGTATTTCTATCCAACAAAAAATAGAGATATCCACTTATTACCCAATAAGTTTGCGAAAAGGCAGCATATTCTCAAAAAGATTGCGTAATTTTGCACGCACAAATCTTTGATTTTACAGAAAAGGATATTCGCCAATGATAGATAATCAGGAACTTCAAACAGCTTGGGACTTCGTAGAGAACACGGGTACCTCCATCTTTCTTACCGGAAAGGCGGGTACGGGAAAGACAACTTTTCTGCGTCGCGTAGTAGAGAAGAGTAAGAAGCGTATCGTCATCGTAGCCCCTACAGGTGTTGCTGCCATGAATGCCGGTGGCGTCACTATACACAGTTTCTTCCAGTTACCCCTGTCGCCATTCGTTCCCGAGGCCACAGATGCATAACCGCTATGATTTCAACAAGGAAAAGAAGAAGATTATCCGTACCCTTGATCTGCTGATCATTGATGAAATCTCGATGGTGCGCAGCGACTTGCTCGATGCCATCGACTCCGTGCTCCGACGTTTCCGTGACCATACACTACCATTCGGTGGTGTACAATTGTTACTCATCGGTGACCTGCAACAACTTACACCGGTGGTCACTCCTGAGGATGAACGTATCCTCCGTCCTTATTATGACACTCCATATTTCTTCAGCAGTCATGCCCTACGTTCCGTTCCTTATGTCACCATCCAACTCACGAAGGTGTTCCGACAGAGTGACGAGCGTTTCATCAAGATTCTCAATAATATCCGTGACGGTCAACCGTCATCAGACGATTTTCAAGTACTCAACAATCGCGTGATCAGTGATTTTCATCCAAATGCCAAAGAGGGATATATCCGTCTGACGACACATAACCGACTTGCTGATGCATACAATGAAGGAGAATTGAATCGTCTGAATACCGAATTGTACAGTTTCCATGCTGACATCAAAGACGATTTCCCGGAGTACAACTATCCTACCGATGAGACACTTACGCTAAAGGTCGGTGCACAGATAATGTTCCTCAAAAATGACAATAGCGAGGAGCACCAGTATTTCAATGGTAAGATAGGACATGTGGTATATCTTGCCAAAGACAGAATCGAGGTACAATGCCCCGGTGATGATTTCACTATAGATGTGGAACCTGAAGTTTGGGAGAACACGAAATATAAACTCAACGAAGAAACCAAGGAGATTGAATCAGAGGTGATGGGAACCTTCAAACAGTATCCGCTACGACTAGCATGGGCGATAACGATCCATAAGTCACAGGGATTGACCTTTGAGCATGCCATCATCGATGCCGCACAGAGTTTTGCTTCCGGACA
>CACYKX010000207.1 GCA_902775075.1 uncultured Prevotellaceae bacterium
GGCTCCTACCAGTAGGTTGACGATCAAGGCGACCCCTACCACCTGGACAAGTCGCTTCTCTAGTCGTCCACCAATATATTGTGCACAAAGGATGGCAGCTCCCATGGAGAAAAACTGATACACGAGGAATATGAGCGACAACAGCTGGTTGTCCAGTCCTACTGCTGCTACACTATTATCACTATATCTGCTCAACATTACGGTATCTACGGCTCCGAGAAGCATCACGAGAGCAATCTCGATGAATACGGGTAATGTTAATTTCCTGAGTTGTCCTTTTAAACTTTGCGTCGACATGATTATCCCCAATCTATAAACCTTATTTTAAGGCTGCAAAGTTACCACAAAATTCTGATTTCTCGAAAAGAATAGAAATATATTTCTATTTATGTTTGGCATAATACTCTTATTGGGGGGTGTTTCTTATGTTTTTCTTGCTTCTGCGCCTTGTCTTTTCCTCCTTTCCTCTCAATATTCTTTCGCGTTTATCCAATGTTTTGTTATATCTTCCCAATATTGTACTCCCTTGTCTTCAACCGGAAAGATATGTTCCATACCAAATCATCTGTCATAAACATCTTTGATATAGAAATTGAAGATGATTCGAGGCGATAATATCGACAAAAGGAATGCTTAAAATAAAGGCAAAAAAAATAGGACTAGCCTCACGACCCGCCCTATCTCACATACTTACTAAAACTAAATTAACCACTAAAAAAACTAATCTTATTTAAAGTTATTGACTTTAATCTATTTTCAAGCTAAGAGGCCTCTTTACCTCTGTAGCATTTGCAAAGGTAAGCATATTCCCAGTATGCTCCAAACATTTTTGGAAATTTTTTCGATTTATAGCCAAACTTTTCTCGTTTCTTGACAATATAAAGAATTCATAGATAAAAATATGGGGGACCGCCATTTCCGGCAAATCCCCCATACCGCAATACACATCTTCTTTTTTTTACTTCTTATTACAATTTAAATCCTAATGTTAGCAGAAGTTGATTGCGATCTACATCTACTTTTGTTGCATGAGACACATTACTTTCATTTTCCTTATCACTATAATATGCCATGAACGGATAATACTCACCCGAAGTTGATGAAAGTTGATAAGCTAAATCGATAAAGAATTTCTTAGCGCTATAACCAACACCAAGGGTTACACGATTGGTTGATTTCCAATTGGTATAGTCTGTAGATGTGGCATATAGAGTGCCTGGAGAGTCGATACTACCATCGCGGAAACCATCCATCTTGTAAGCTCCTGTCATCAGATTATATCCTGCACGAAGGGCCAAACTGCTAAATGGTTTATACTCTACACCAAGTTTAAGGGTGTGAACGCCTCGCAATACTTGTTTCGTATTTTCCTTCATGGCACGATCAGAATAGCTATTCTCTACATAGTCGCCATAATAGTTGATATAGCCATCGCCCTTGATGCGATTGTCAAGCCATGAATAGTCGCTATATTCATAGGTAGCGCCCAAAGCCAAACTTTGTCCGATGGTATGACCCAAAGAGATACCAAACTTTGCTGGTGTGTTCAGACAGAAGTCGTAATCGGCTTTCTGACCATGTTCTGCTCTTTTATCTCCTCCAACCATCGTGAGGTCTGTTGCCGAACTCATGGTGAGGTCATAGAATACCGGAGAATTGAAATATACACCAATACGGAAAGGTGAATATTCTATCGGACGGAATATAGCGCCCACCTTGACATCATAACCTTGACCATCGATGGATAACGATTCCCATGTGGTTGCAGAATTGTTTTGCTCCAAAGCTTCAGCATAGATGGAGTTGTTGCGATAGTTTACGTCATGGATGCCTACGGTAGCTCCGAGATAGATGCGATCGTTAAGGTTGCCACTAAAGTTCAAACTATATTCGCCTATGTATCCTTTGGCATATTGACCGGTAAGGAAATAATCTCCTCCGAGATAATCCATAAAACCTTGATCATTCTTTGCCATACATCCTTCATAGTTGACATCAACTCCATTCCAAGGAAGTTGATATTCGTTCTTCTTGGTCACATTATAATTATATTTAATAGCGGTAAGTCTATTCTGCGAAGCGCCTCCAAGGTCGTTAGCGGCTGTTAGGATCTGGTCGAAGTTGCGACTCTTGCGATAGTTGAAACCGATATTGAGGAAAGAACGGCGATTGGCAGCCGGCATCGTCCACACGATACCGATCTGGTCGAAACTCAAATTGGTCTTCTTACCATTAAAGTTGATTTCGCTA
Organism: uncultured Prevotellaceae bacterium; assembly: GCA_902775075.1. The sequence goes on from CACYKX010000207.1 coordinate 2,251, forward strand.
TGGTTGTACCTCATCTTGTTATCGGCACCCGTCTGGAATAATAATCCACCAGAAAGGGAAACCTGAGAATTACGGAACAAGCCAATACCGGCTGGGTTCGTACTCATCGTAGAGATATCTGCACCCAAAGCCTCCATGGCTCCACCCATACCGACATATCGGGCCGTACCATTCAAGTCGTTCTCTATCAGTTTTACCGACTGATATGTATCTTGTGCTGATGCTGGCAACATCTGCATAGCTAATGCTGCCAGAAAAATATAATTCTTTTTCATTGGAATATGATTAATTGTTTTATCAATATGGAGTTAACGTCTACCGCCACCAAAGTGGCCACCTCCGCCACCACCACTTACATGGCCGCCACCAAAGCCGCCTGATGAAGAGCTTGATCCGCCGCCATAACTTCCAAAGCTACCGGAGTTGCTAGCCGGAGGCGAATAGGTACGGGTGTTATTGTTATTATAGTTGTTATTTCCGTTGCGTGAGAAAGACCCGAACGCACGATTAGACGAACTACGATTGGTATAAGTATTGGTACGTTGACCAGAAGCGCCATTACCATTATATCGTCCAAAGACACCTTGACTGTTGGAGCCATATTGAGGTTTGTTCCAAGTACGTTGACCGGCATAGCCTCCGGAATTCACTCCTCCACGATTGTTGATGTGGATGACACCAGGATAGTATCCATAAAACGGATAATACCATGGGCCATAGTAAGGGCCATAATACCATGGACTATAATATCCATAATACCAAGGGTTGTAATAACCGTAATATCCATAATAGCTGCCATACCATGGGTCGTACCATCCTTCGTACATCCATGGACCATACCATCCATTATACATCGGGTTAATCCATGGGTCGTACCAACCAGTATAATAGAAAGGATCGTAGAATCGACCATAATAGCCGCCGGCATACCAATAGCGAGAACGCCAATAGTATGGACCCCATCCGTAATAGTCGTAGAACCAAGGATTGTAGAATCCGTCCCATCGACTCATCGAACGAGTGTATTGGTATTCTGCTATCTGATTGATGATCTTCTGAGCAGAGGCGGAATCGACATAGAGCGTGTCGGGACGCATACCTCTATCGAAGGTAACGATACTTACGATATTGGAATCGCGCTTGATCTCTTGGATACCTCCTCCAAGATACTTTCCGAATCGGTTGTACTCGTCAACACTTCGATTACTACCCGACCAATAGTTATTTGCTTTGCTATCTGTGTTTTGTGGAGTCACGGTCACGATCTTCGTCTTCTTGGGTACGAAATACATGTCGTCATCTTGAGCCATCAGAGATAGTGGCATAACTCCTACGAGGATAGAAATAAGAATAAACTTTTTCATTTTCGTGCTCCTATTAATTATATTCGTATTCTAACGATTACAAAAATAATTGTAAATCGATGGCAAATATACGGAAAAACCCTAAACGATGATAGGTTTTTCCCTATTTTTTATATATTTGCAACCAAAAATTAACATGACATGGAATATTTAGTAGCGAATTTTAAGATTATTTCATCGAACGAATTGCTTCAGACTGCACGCGAATTGTTGGCTGACGGAGCTGCCGAGGCTGGATTCGAATCGTTCGAAGATACTGAAGAAGGACTGAAAGGTTATGTGCAAAAAGACTTCTATGATAAGGAAAAGCTCGACGAATGTATCGAAGAATTTCCAATTGAAAATGTAAAAATATCATATAGTATCGAGAATGCAGAAAACAAGGACTGGAATGAAGCGTGGGAACAGGCTGGTTTCGACCCTATCTGCGTGGATGATACGGTCCTTATCTATGATGCTAAGCATCAGGAGGATTTGCATCCTGCTCAGGCAAGCGACCATATCGAAATCGGAATTGATGCGGTACAGGCTTTCGGTACGGGTACGCATGAAACTACTCAGATGATTGTTTCTACCTTATTGAATTTGGATCTCGACGGTAAACGTGTCCTCGACTGTGGATGTGGTACCGGTATCCTTGGCATCACAGCTGCCAAATTGGGGGCTAAGGATGTGGTAGGATATGATATCGATGAATGGAGCGTGGAGAATGCGAAGCATAACGCGAAGATCAATGGCATAGAGAATATCGAAATCTATGAGGGGGATGCACATGTTCTGAATCATATTAGTGGCGTATTCGACTTGGTGATGGCGAACATCAACCGTAATATTCTGTTGCAGGATATGGAGAGTTTCAAGAGCGTTATGAATCATGGCGCTCAGCTGATCTTGAGCGGATTCTATGAGGAGGACGTCACTTTGCTCTTGGAAAAGGCCAAAACATTGGGATTATCCGAGAAAGGAAAGAAGAAAAACGGCAACTGGATTTGCCTACTTTTAGGCGAATAAAATAGACGAATAATTGAAAACTTCATCTTTTTTATAAGTTTTTCAAAAAAAGTTAATAAAAAATTTGGTGCATTTATAAAATCTACTTATATTTGCAACTGTTATCCTGAAAACAATCTTTTTACCTTAAGAAAACTAATACCTATTGAAGATTTGGAGCGGTTGGCTGTGAAGCTTTGCCGCTTTTTTTATGCCCTAAATTTAACCCACATCACCCCACATTAATTATATTGTAATGGCTCATGATGACGACGTTCGTATTACAAGCCACCCCCATCTTTTATCTTCGCCCCGCTATATGATTTTTTGCCGTCCCCCAATCGACAATGCAAAGGTACAACGTTTTTTGAAAGCTACCAAATATTTTCTCTATTATTTTCAAGAAAGTTTATACAGACTAAAAGAATGTCTATACGGTTCGTTTCCGATCAAAGAGTAGTTATGGCTTCATAGAGAAGAAGTAGATTCGGGGTGAGAGGATGATGAATTAAAAGAGAAGCGTTACAGTTGTTACAGTTACAGTTCGTTTTTCGAGGGGTATAACTTTGTACTTTCTGCGAAATTATCTGACAGATGTTTTTCTTAATATAATTATTATATATATATTATATTTATATTTATTAT
>CACYKX010000208.1 GCA_902775075.1 uncultured Prevotellaceae bacterium
AACCATGCCACCTGAGACGCATTACAAGACGTGCGACGCGCTGCTTGCGCTCAAACGAAGATCTGATCCGCTGGTGTTCAAGGAGGCCTGCCAGACTGCGCTCCAATATCACAGATACAGTTATGGCTTCATAAAGCGTCTTGTAGAGACCAAGTGCGCAGGAACAGCCGAGACCTCGGCTCCGGCCCCACCTGACCATGCAAACGTAAGGGGCAGGAAACAGTTCCAATAAGCAAGACAACAAGACATCCATCCACCAAAATACAACAAAATGGACAACATCGTAAACAATCTCAGAAGTCTCAGAATGCCCGGAATGGCGCATTACTGGGAGACATTGGAGGAGACCCGCCAGACGCAGCTGCTTGTGCAGGCCGAGTTGGACAACCGGACGCAGAGCCGCAACTCACGGCTCGTGAAGAACGCCAGGTTCCGCTACAGCGCAACGTTGGAAGACCTCAACTATGACGTGAGCCGCGGTATGGACAAGGCCGCCGTCACAAGCCTCGCCACGTGCGACTACATCCGAAAGGGTGTGTCTGTACTGATCACAGGACCCGCCGGTACGGGAAAGAGCTGGCTCGCTACCGCGTTGGGCTATCAGGCATGCCTGAACGGATACAAAGTGATGTACTTCAACATCATGAAACTCTTCGAGGAGATAGCACTGGCAAGGATATCCAGTACGCTGCACAAGTTCTTCGCCAAAATAGCACAGACAAACCTGCTCATACTGGATGACTTTGGCGTGAAGGTGCTTGAGGGACAACAACTGCTTGACCTGATGGAAATAATAGAAGACCGCCACGGACGCAACTCCACCATCATCGTGAGCCAGCTTCCTGTTGCCAACTGGTATGACATCCTCAACGGCAATACCACTGCCGCGGATGCCATATTGGACAGAATTGTCCACACAAGTAAACGTTTTACCCTCTCGGGGAGTTCATTAAGGAAAAAATGATTAATCGCCATTAGGCTAAGCACACAAAAGTGAACGGATATCCCCGTTTTTGGTGGGTGGATATCCTCCGTTTTCACCACCTTCAGCGTGTTATGTCTTTGATAGAGGCTACTTTGACCTCTCCAGAATGTTCTCCATCTCTCAAACTGGTGCATTCTTCATCATCAGAGAAAAGGGCAAACCAACCTACGAGATAGTTGATGGAAGCGATTTCCTCGAAGGAGACGATGGTATACTCCGTGACCAGACGATTAGATTTACCGGCAAACGAAATAAAGACAACTACCCATCTAATCTTCGTAGAGTCGTATATTATGCCATAGAACTGAAAAGATCGTTCACCTATTATACAAACAACTTCTATCTCAAAGCAAAAGATATTGCCTTGTTGTACCGATATCGTTGGCAGGTCGAGCTCTTTTTTAAATGGATAAAGCAGCATCTCAAGGTGAAAACATTCTGGGGAACCTCTGAAAATTTTGTACGAATTCAGATTCATGTTGCCATTATAACCTATTGCCTTATAGCCATTGTAGAGCATGACTTAAAGATTGGAAGGCCTGTCGTGGAGGTGATGCGAATACTGGGCAACTCGTTACTCGTTAAAGACAGTATTAATGAACTGTTCCAACCCTTTAAGATGGAATACGAGGATGGCGACGATGGGCAGCTATGTATAGACTTCAAATTCAATTAACAATTGTTAGGAGACACTAGTGATAAATAATTTTTCTGCAAAAGATTTCTTTTCTGGAAATTCCTCATCATTATATGACAATGCAGGCATTGTTTTCTGTCCTCATGCTAAAGGCACTTTCGGTGTAAATAATGATGACAAGAACAATCACCTTGGTATATCGACAGGACTTATCTCTGAGTTTACAGGAGCACTTAAAATAGGAACTTTCGTTGGCGGAAACAAGCCTTCGGGCGATATGAGAAGATTTAATGATAATGAATTAAATCTGATGGTTGCCACCAAGGCTTTTGGTATGGGTATAGACAAGCCTAATGTCCGCTTTACTATACATATTAACCATCCCAGTTCCTTAGAGGGGTATGTACAGGAAGCAGGACGTGGCGGACGAGATAAAAAACATGCTATATCTTATGTGTTGTACGACCCGACGGAATATATCCACTTTACTATTGATAAGATTAATGACTTGAGGTATGAGATCTTAAGAACGAAAGGATACGATCCTAAATGGTTGGAATCATTCAACCACAATTTCGTATTGAAGTCTGACCTCATTAGCTTGTGCAAATCAGAAGGATGTTCTGATCAGTATGCAGAGTCCATCTTAGAGGTCTGTAAGCGAAATAATTATTTTGAAAATGTTGACAAAAATATTGATCTTTGGTTTCATAATAACTCTTTCAGAGGACTTTATAAAGAACAAGTCATATTGAAAGAGTTTACGGACAGAATTTTGAATGTTAAGCCACGCTTTATCGTTACCGTTCAGGAACGGCTCATTGAGGAGACAGGAATCACAGACTTGCTCTTGAAAGTTGATGAAGGGAAAAATGCCATCAAGATAGTCTCTAAAGAAGACAGAAAAAATCAGTATGGTTATATCTTTCTTGATAATTTATATCCTACGTACAAATTTGTTAACTTTAATCTTGAGATTTGTAGAAATATTTGCGAATCATTAATTTGTATATTGGGTAGTTTGGAAGACCATTCTGCCCATGCATTGCTACGTCCCATAGAAGATGGACAAGACAATTCTTCTGAAGGCATATATAGTGCTATGGCAAAGGTTGAAGCAGATGGGTGTGTATATATCACTGTATCTTGGGAGAATCAGATGAATATATTAGGGGGAGGCTTTGAGGAGTCCATCAAAACGGAGATTTCGAGAATTGCTAAACTTGAAGACCCTACTATCGGTAAGAAAGTGTGGCATGACATAGACGAGAACAACAAAGGTAAGCTCTGTTTGGGCAAGGTAGATAATTTTGACGAGTTACTTTCTCAAATTTCTAAGTGTTCCAATGATTCTAGTTGGTTAAGGTATCATGGATATACCAGACTTTATAAGAACCTTAAAAAAATGTTTTATCAGAAGAGAGATAAAGATGATACGGATAAAGCTATTTATCGATTGTGTTGCATAGGTTTAGTTGAGGACGTGACGATTGACTATCTTTCTCAGACGTATGAGTTGAAAATTCGCAAGAAAACGGACGAACAGTACAAACAAAATATGATGCATTTCTTCCGTAAATACTATTCTCTCGAAAGGGCAGAAGAAAAGGTTGCGGAAATTGACAATCGGAACGGAAGGTGTTATCTAGATAAATGCATAGGATATCTTACAGCTTTTGTTTACGAAAGTCTTGAAAAGAAGAGACTTAGAGCAATAGAAGATATGCGCATAGCTTGTGAAGACGGTATTGCCTATAGAGAATCTACAGGGAATGACGAATGGCTGAAACAGTTCATTCATTTATACTTCAACTCGAAGTATGCCAGAAAGGGATACAAAGTTAATGGTGAGCCCTATTCCTTATCGGAGGAGACTGATGAGGAAGGCCGGGAAGGATTTGACACGGTATTGAAATATATACGAATAATTTCAAAAGATGAGTCTGGTACCGAAATAGATAATGTAAAACATCTTTATGGTGCAACGTTGTTGTGTCTTAGGGCACATCCCGACAATGCAGCATTGTTATTGCTGCTTACATATTGCATCAACTTCCTTGGTGCGGGTACAAATGAAACTTTAAGAAGAAATGCATTGAATGGATATATAGAAGGTTTCCTACAACTCAATAACAAAGTTGGGGACAAGGTATGGGATTGCATTGACTCATTCAACCTTCTTTTGAAAGGAAATGCTAATAATGACGCTTTTGCTCAAGATCTTATTAAAGAGGGGAAAGACCATATAATAGAAACTTTAGGTCTTATCAAGGAAGGAAAAGAGTCAGTCATATTCTTAATACACGAGGACAGGTTTAATAAATTTACACATAATTACTTAAAATAACAATATGGCATACGATATCAACAAGGCTCTAGAGCGTCTAGAAAAGAATCTCTGCGATGTAGATTCTGCGCGAAAGCAAGTGGAAAAAACAGTTGCTTGCAGTACTGACTTACAAAACATTGTTAATGGATATGTAGCATCGTTGGACTCTTTGGTGCAAGACATTGAGCAGTTGATCAACGATTTGACCAATTACAAGTCGCTGAAGACTACCGAACTTGAGACATCTATCAAGAAGATAGAGGATGCTTGTGAGAGAACAATGGATTCTTTCAATAAGATGGTTGCGGATTCAAGTGTTAATTTTAAGAAAAAGCTTAATGCTCAAGTAGAGGATCTTGTTACTGAAAACAACAAACTGTCAAACGAGATCAACCGCCTGGACGAAAATCAGGAGCCTCTTGAAAAGGCCATATCCGTCTCAAATGAGTTGGTCAAGAGAATATCCAATCTGTCTGACGGTGTTGACAAGTTTTACACTGAAGAGACAAAATCCCTTGACAGCATAAAGGCCTCTATTGCAACATTGACTAAGTCGGTGAATGAGCAACAGAAGAACTTTTCTGCTGAGATTAACGAACAAAAGGGTAAATTGGCTAATATCGCCAAACAAACGAACGAGATTCTGACTATCCAAGCAGCCATGAAGAATGAACTTTTTGAAATTAAATCTAAGATTAACAAGAACCAATGGATCATAATAATAGGCATCGTAATAATCATTGTCCTTCATTTTGTCCAAATCAAATTCTTATAATCTCATAAAATTTGGAAAGATCTCTCGTCTGGTATCGCTATTCCTCCAATAATATCGATACCAGACAGAGATTGAACTCTTGCTACATAGTCAACTTCCATGTGCTGAGAACTTTTATTTTTGCTATATCGCGAACATACTGTTCGTGATACTGTCGTAACTTTGCACCACGAAACAAATAAAGAGGAAAGTTATGACAGCTAAAAACAACATCAATGTGAATCTGTATAACGGTAATAATACGTCCGTTCCTTTCGTCATGGTTGATTATCTTGACAAAGATGCCAATGGGCATTGCGCCTTGATGATGATTGACTCTTGCAGCGAAGTAAACATACTCTTTGAGAACTTGACAAACCATCTGTGCTTAAAAAAGATAGAGATTGCTGGCATACATGTTATTAATGGCCTTGGCAGTGAGCCGCAAGAGGTGACTGACGTTGAACTGAACTTTACGTTACAATCAATGGTGTGCAAAGAGACTTTTAGTGTATGCGACATTGACTATCCACAGCTCTATGAATATCCGGTTATCGGTCTTTTAGGGAATGACTTTTTGTTTAAGCACAAACTTGCATTAGATTATAATGACTGTACCCTTCATACGTCTAATTTCAATACTTCAAACTTGTCATTGGCTGACTGCGAGTATTTTTCTCCAATAGATTTGACCAATAAGAACTATCGGCTTCCTGTCGTGTCTTTGATGCTGAATGGAAAACAGATTATTGCGGGCGTTGATTCCGGTGCTACCGATAACTTAATTGCCAAACAATCCATTGACAAGAGCAAAGTTCCGTTCTTTTCCCTTGGTGATGGAGATACCATGGTAGGATCGAATGGTCAAGTAGCGACCCAAATGGGCATTATTCCGTTCAGCACTGTATCTGCTTCAGAAAAAGGTGAAAAGGTAATAGAGGCGGTTGCCATCTTCAATATCATTCAAGACTACATCATTCCATCGCAAAATATGCTGGGAGAAAACGAGGGGCAGCAAGTTCCGCCCGTCGAGGCACTGTTATGTTCCTCCTTTATCGCGAGCCAAGGCTGGATATTAGATTTTGGCGCCTGTATCATATATAAGCGAAAGATTAAATCCTGTGAGAAAGCTAAAATTAAATCAGCTTAGTTGAACTATCGCAAGTCGTACGCTGTAGAAGTGCTCTGGAAAATATGAACCTCTAATAACTATATAAATATAGGAACAGTAAAATTTTCAATTTATGGGACTATTATCGGCCCAAGGGGGATTGTCCGTGGCGGACGGATGCCGCTGCCTAACCAAAGAACTTGATATGATAGCGTGCTAAAACTATTTTTTTTGCTTACCTTTG
>CACYKX010000209.1 GCA_902775075.1 uncultured Prevotellaceae bacterium
CACGTATTCTGGAGAACGCTTGGCTATACCTGTGCCACGAACTTTAGCCGCATCAGCAATTGTCTGTAGTATGGTGTCGACATATTTTATATGTGATTCGTCGGCTACCATAACTTTTATTTCTTCCATTGCTTAATTTTTATTGTGTCGGGGGATTAACCCTCTTGATCCATATTAGATATTATCTTTTTCAATCCTTTCAAAATGTCTTTCTGGGTAGCGCCCTGTCGTATAACGATAAATATGGTGTCGTCGCCGGCGATAGTGCCAAGTATTCCTTGAAAATCGCTGTTGTCGATATTGTATGCGATGCTACTTGCGTAGCCAGGGCGTGTTTTGATGACAGCCATGTTGCCTGAGAAGTTGATAGAAAGAAATCCTGGAGTGCGAAGCATTTCCTGTGCTGTCATAGGATTGGTGATACGTTTGTACATGGTTTCGTTAGGTAATACATATACGTATTTTCCATTCATACTGGCAGCTTTTGCAACTTTTAGTTGTTTCAAGTCGCGGCTTAGCGTTGCCTGAGTCAGTTGAAAACCTTCTTTTGCAAGTGCTTGTAGTACTTCTTCCTGAGTGCTTAATTCCTGACTGGAAATAAGCATCTTCAGAGTTTCCATTCTTTGATTCTTTATCTTCATCTTATGAATTATTATACGGTTGTTGACTGCAAAACTACAATTTTATGTTGAAATAACCAAATAAATTGTATAAAAAATACGATATTTGCCGTAAATTTGTAAGATTATATAAGTTTTGTGCAATATTTATCCAATAATATATAATTCGTGGAAGTCTAGAATATGTGTTGGATATTTAATGCGCTTGAATGCCAATTCTCGTCCACTAAAGAATTTAATTTGAAGAATATCATAACGCTGGAGAGTTTTTGCCTATACAATTATTACAACAATTTTGATTTATTATACGGAAATATTGAAAAATAAAACAATTCTAAGGTTGTTGCGTTATTAACTTGAATTCAAAAAAGTTTAATGAACCTTTCATTGTTTAATTTTTTCCTGTAAAAAGGTGCTCATAATTCGCGAATTCAGATTTAAAGGCAGGTTGATTGTGAATATTAGAAATATGAGCAAATTGTAAGGACTTGATTATCAGATGGTTGAGATTTTGAGAACTCGCTTTACTCCCGAAAAATACAGGTTTTGTAGGCTTATTCAGTTAACTATGTAGCCCGATATACCTATTCACGTGAGTTTACGAAGTTAACTACGTAGGCAGATGAAGTTAACTTCGTTCAGAAAAACAACTTTTTGGGGAGCACTTTTCATGTTTTTCAGAGCTTCTGCGACCCCAATAATTCCTAGATGAAGCAAAAAACTGTAACTTTTTCTTTTAACAGTTTTGCGGCAAAGTTTAAATATTACAAAAATATACTCTTCGGGATTCGTTCGGGATTCGTTCGGGAGAAATGGTATTTGATAATGAGAATCATGAGGATGAAGTAAAAAAACTTGGTTAAAAATTTGCTAAAAAGAATCAAAATTAATATATTTGCCATGTTATAGATAAACCATGAGATTTAGAACACTATTCATACTATTATTATTTCCGTTCAGCTTAATAGCCAAAGACTATAATGTGATAGATTTTGGCGCTTGGGGAAATGGTAGTCATGACGATGCTGTAAGTATTCAGCGCGCCATAGATGCTTGTTCACAAGCGGGTGGTGGCGTTGTCGTCTTCCCTTCCAATCATGTTTTCGTGTCCGGTCCTGTCGAACTGAAATCGAATATCTCCATATTTTTGGAATCTAATGCTGTATGGAAAGCTAATCCTGATGAGTCGATATATCATTTAAGTGCCTTTGGAAAGAACGAAGGTGAAGGTATGATGTGGATATATTCTCGGAATATTGAAAATGTTTCGATAACCGGTAAGGGTATCATTGATGGTAACGGAGTGGCGTTTATGGGCAAGGAATTGGCAGATTCCTATGAACTGAAACCTGTAACGACCTTTGATCCGCGCCCTCATGTGCTCACTTTGATGGGAATTCGTAATCTTACAATTCGCGACGTCACCATTCAGAACGGAGCCTATTGGACTGTTCATCTCATCGGTTGCGAAGGGGTAACGATAGACGGTATCCAACTTCTGAATAATTTGAAGATCAGAAATGGAGATGGTATTGATATCGATCATAGCAGGAAAGTAAGAATTTCAAATTGCCATATCACGTCAGGTGACGACTGTATCTGTCTGAAGAACCGTCGTGAATATAAAGAATACGGTCCGTGTAAGGATATTGTTGTCTCCAACTGTACGATGACCTCTCGCAGTTGTGCCATAAAGATCGGTAGTGAGAATATGGATTCAATCAGTAATGTATTGTTTGATAATTGTGTGATAACAGCCAGCAACAGAGGATTGGGTATTCAAAACCGAGACGAAGGAACGGTTACTAATGTGGTATTTTCTAATATCATCCTTGATTGTCAATTGTGGAGCGATGTATGGTGGGGCAAGGCAGAACCTATCTATGTCACCTCCTTCCCTCGGGCCAATGGTAATCATAAAGATGCCAACTGGCGTTTCCCGGAGGGTGAGACTAAGGGACGCTGTGGCGAAGTGAGCAGAATATTCTTTAATAATATTTATGCGACGAGTGAAAATGGATGTTATGTAGGAGGAGACACTTATGGAAAGGTAAATCACGTGTATTTTAATCATGTGAATATCATGTTGAGACGATTGACCAATTACCCTAATGATGTCATGGACTTACGCCCTTGCAGAGATGAATCATTCGTAAAGCGTGATGGTCAATTGGTAGTATCGCATCAGACTAAAGACTGTAAGCTTGATGTCATCCAACTGAAACCTTAGTAGAATAGAATCTAAATACACCTTATTATACATAAGTATATATTCCTTGAAACTAAATAGTATTAACTAAATAACTAACAATTATGCACAGCGTACAAAAGAAAATCACGAGCAACTGTAAGCGCGTTGCGGCTTCAGCCTTGCTGTTTTTTGTAAGTTCAATTGCATTTGCCCAAAGTCAGGTTACGGGTACCGTGAAAGATGTCAATGGTGAACCTCTGATAGGAGTAAGTGTTGTTGAAGAGGGAACAACAAACGGGACTGTTACCGATATGGAAGGTAAATATACCTTGAATGTTAAGTCTGGAGCTAAGTTGAAAATCTCTTATATCGGTTTTACGACACAAGAGATCAAGGCTGGTGCTTCAAAGAATATAGTATTGAAAGAAGATAATAAGACCTTGAACGAAGTTGTCGTAGTGGGTTATGGTACGATGCGTCGTAAGGATGTTACTTCTTCGATTACAACAATTAAGTCGGAAGATTTAAACAAGGGCGTATTCTCTGACCCTGCACAGATGTTACAAGGTAAGGTGCCCGGATTGATCGTTACCTCGAATGGCGACCCTAACGGATCACCGGCGATATCTCTTCGTGGAGCATCTTCTCTTCGTGGTGGTGAAGCCATGTCACCTTATTATGTTATCGACGGAATTCCTGGTGTTGATATCTCTATGGTTGCTCCTGATGATATTGAGAGTATCGATGTACTTCGTGATGCTACGGCTACAGCAATCTATGGTTCAAAGGCGGCTAATGGTGTTATCATCATTACCACCAAGAAGGGTGCTGCCGGTCATACGAATGTCACTTATAATGGTTATGTAGGTTTCGATCGCATCGCCAAGACTTTGGATATGATGTCGGCAAGTGAGATGAAGGCATTCGCTTCGGAGACCGGAACTGCCATTGACGATAATGGTGGGGATGTAGACTGGCAGAAGGAAGTTCTCCGTACTGGTGTGAGCTACAATCACAATGTCAGCATTAATGGTGGTAATGACAAGACCAAGTATATGGCAAGTGTGAACTATCAGAAACGTAACGGTATCATCAAGGGTAGTGATATGAGCCGTATGAATGTTCGTTCTCTCTTGTCAACAAAGATCTTGAGGGATCATTTGGATTTGTCTATTGGCGCTAACCTGATGTATGGTAAGTTTGAAGGTGTCGCTATGAATAGTGAGGGCGGTTCTGTGATGGATGCTATGAACTATTTCTCACCGCTTAATCCTGTTGACTTTAATGGTAAGGACAAAAACTATAATCCACTTCGTATGATAGACGAGGATACAAGTTCTAACACTTGGAAGCGTCAGCAGTTTGTCGGTAAGGCTACATTGCATATCATCAAAGGATTGGATTTGAACGCGAACTATTCTTTTGGTAATCATCAGCGTACATCAAGTAGCTACGATTCTCGTCTTTCAGAACTTACGATGGGTAAGAATGGTCAGGCCAATCGCAATACCTATCTGGGTGACGAAAGTACTTTCGAAATCTATGGTAACTATAGTCATACCTTTAACAAACTCCATTCACTCAGTTTGATGGCTGGTTATAGTTGGGAAGAAAAACATCATGGAGACGGATTCGGTCTTACCGTGTACAATTTCTTTGATGATTACGTAAAGTATAATAATCTCACTTATGCAAGTTCTATAGACGGTATATCCGGAATACAGAGCGGAACGAAGGAGAATATCAGAAACATTTCTTTCTATGGTCGTTTGAACTATGCCTTTGCAAGTAAATATATGTTGCAGGCTACGGTTCGCCGTGACGGAAGTTCTGTCTTCGGTAAAAATCATCGTTGGGGAACATTCCCATCAGTATCTGTAGCATGGAATATTACAGAGGAAAACTTTATGAAAAACCTCAACCTTATCGAAGAAGGATACGACGATAAGTACGCTGTAAATAAAAATCCGGATATAGATGATGCAGTATTGCTTGCGTGTATATATCAGTACAGAGAGAAATTTGCGAATGGAGCGACAGCTTTGCCTATAAAGGATATTTCATCCGGCAATAATGGGGTTGCAAGGATATTTACGATAGAAGATTATTCCTTCAGAGAATCGCTTGAACGGATGAAAAATAATGGATGGATATCTATTGAATCACGAGGAAATCTCGATCAGATAAGACTTAAGGATGGAGATAACACTATAGAGATGATGAGAACATATTACAGGGAGCGGAGGTAGTGTATGGATTTAGAAGAATACATGAAAATACAGCTCACCGAAAGGTATAGATGTTTCATATTATGCGGTGCAGGATTAACCGGTAAAACCAAGCTTGTAAAGAAGGCAATTGGTAGTATGGGAGGAAAGTATATTGA
>CACYKX010000210.1 GCA_902775075.1 uncultured Prevotellaceae bacterium
AAAATCACCCTATTACATCTACACTATCTCTTACTAAATGTTAAATATTAGCTTCTAAAACAAAATATTTACGATATAATTTGGTTTATATTATAAACTTCTCTATATTTACACCGTGATTCGAACACATGAGGCTGAATCCGGGCTTTCTGCAGGAGCAGGGACGAGGCCGAAGAACAAGTAAACAAAGTGTGTAACATCCAAAAACAAAAGAACAATGGAAGAAAAAAGCAATCTGACTGCCGAGCGCAGTCTGGAGATTATCACGGATCAGATAAAGCGTAGCCGTAAAGTCGTGTCGCAGGATGTAGGGCGGTCACTCTATATCTCGGGACTCTGCATCATGGGTATGGCAATTCTTATTACCACCTGTGTCCTACTCACTGGCAACACGTTATTTTACGTGTTATATGGCTTGATACCAGTTTTAGTAATAGGTATTGATCGTTATGTCAAAAGAGACAAGCCAAAGGCTCCCGTTAGCCTTGTTGGTTCGATGGTGGATAAGACCTGGCAGACGTTCGGCATCTTTACCCTTTCCTTTTGTGTGTTTGCCATCCTATTCGACTTTTTGATGGGACGAACGGAAAGTCCTGAGGTATACGTTCGTATTGCAATCCATCCCTTCCGCATCATTCTACTGATGATGGGCATGGCTATAACCATTACAGGCTATATACTTAAAAGCCGTTGGTTGATATGGTGCGGCATCATAGGCGGCATCGGCGGGTTCATCTGGGAATCGTTTGCCGTTTCGAATTTCTTTCTGGCCCGTTTCTTCGACGTGGCTAGTTTCAACAGCTATTCTCACATTCCACCATGTATTATGGTTTTAGTATTCTCATTCGTCGGTCTGACGCTCCCAGGCTTGATGCTCAGAAAACAGAAGTAGCCTATGCCGTTCAAGCCATTAGACCCACTGCTGCACTCCGAGTTGCGACTTGCCGTCATGTCGCTGCTCATCAGTACCGAAGAAGCTGAGTTCCCCTACATCAAGGAGCAAACGGGGGCTACGGCGGGCAACCTGAGTGTGCAGATAGACAAACTCTCGGCCGCGGGCTACATAGAGGTAGAGAAGACTTTCAAGGGCAAGAAACCTTGTACCCTTTGCCGTATCACGCCTACAGGGCTGAAAGCCTTTGAGAAGTACGTTGAATCGTTAAAGAGTTATCTGAAAATATAAAACACTAGTATTTGCTTCACCACTATAGCAAACACTATACTTAATACTCGCCAGTCGTTGATAATTAACGGCTGGCACATTTTGTGCAACCCATTACATATCTCATTCTTCTACCACTTCCCAATGACCACCTTTGTCTGGCCCAATACGTTTGATGATTCCCTCGTTCTGAAGATTCTTGATGTGCTTAGCAATACCTCTTGCATTTAGCCCCAATTGCTCTGCAATTTGTGGAATTGTAATATCGGGGGAATTCAAAATAATTTCAACTATATCTTTCTGTGTACTTTTCTGTGTAGTTTTCTGGGTAGTATCTACATCACTACCCTGTAAAGTTGGAATGTATGGTATCTCAATCGGAATTGATGACGGATAACCCTTATACCGCACGAAACTCTATGGCAGTGATCATCGATCTGAAGAAGAAGAGTATTAAGAAAATCGAGGGTATCCCTTATACCGATGGTCATAGCGTGGCCATTGAGTCAAAGGGCAATGATGTGCTATTCGCAAGTTGTGGTGTTGATGCTTCCGGAGTTTTCGATTATAATGTAGAAACAGGAAAAGTTAGTCAGGTGCTCTCTACGAGTGCTAATGTTGCATTTATGCATTTCTTTGATTGATAAGTTTTAGGTATGTATTCACGTGAGCTTACGCGGTCAACGATGTAAGTTCACGTGTTTGTTTCTATAGAATGGATTCCATATTTTTACATCATAGATGATTCTCTCGAAGGCCTTTCTGTAATCGGATGGGTAATATAAGGTAAGAATATAGAATAGATGATGTTTATATACATAATGTGAGTAATAGTCATACCCCTCCATGTCGGCAAGCATACCCTGTTTGATGAAGTTATGCTTACGGCTTGTTATTACACTATCGGGAACGACTTTGCATTCCATTACCAAGTTGATGTTGTGCGCATGATAGCCGAATTGTACGTGACCAATGCCATAATCCTTCATGTCCTCCTTTTCAAAAAATGAAGGATAATGGACATGATATCCAAAGTCTGGGTCGGTATATGATAGGTGTTGCATACCGATGAGCGCTTGTCGGAATTTCTCTTGATCGCTGCGTTTGTCTGTAGATGATGTCATCGTTGCCACGACCATGACCACAAGATATAAGATGAAGCAGAAAAATATCTTTCTCATTTCAGAATACCGGTTTGTGTATCTTTGTTGTGGAGCTTTCTATTGATATCATGATATTGTTTTCCTCGGTTCAACTTCCAACTGAAACCGATGGAAATCATGTTGCCATAGTCTCGTCCGTGATATTCCATTTGTTTATGTATCAGTACATTCTCCAGTCCACCTCGGTTTAGACGAGGATTTGCCTCGAAAGGATGCTGCCAATATAAGGAAATGTCGCATGATTCCAAGCGATAGCTGCATGAGATATAGGATGTGTCATCCTGGTGATTCCAAGTTTCACCTTCCATAAACTTATATCCGTTTGTGGCATAAGCTGTAAGGGTCCATCGACCGAGATAAGCCTGCAGGTTTCCTTCTATCTGATAACTGGTCAACGTATGCGTGTAGTTTTCGCCATTGTTGATAAACCTGTATGCGCTAGTTATGATGCACATATTTAGTTTTCTCGGTATTATCGACCATTGAATGTAATCCATAGCATACCACATCTTGATACCGGGTTGATTCCGTTGCATATATAGGAATTGATCGTCGTCAGTGCGACTATAGCTTGCCATGTTACAATCGGTTATATTTCGAAAAGCCGCCATGAATTGATTGCAGAATCGTGGCTTCATGTACGATAGGTTGATAGAATGTTCGAAGTTGCCGTTGGGACGGATGTCAGGGTTTCCTACGATCCATTCTCTCGAATTGGTACGTATACGCGTGTCGCTGATCATGGCGACTTGTGAGATATGCTGGGAGACTTCAAAACTATAACGGAATTTCCATAATTCGGAGAGGGAATAAGCTAAAGAGACCTTAGGGCGGAATAACCAGAAGTTAAATCTATTTTCTCCTTGATGATAATGCTCATTACTAAGACCCATTCCAGCCGAATAATTAAATCCCGACCAGCGACCTTTTACTTCTCCGAAAAGATATAAACTCCGGTTGTGCATATTATTGTTGGAATTCACGTCCCCGTGATATACGTTGTCTGTATATTTTGTCTTGTGTAGAAATCCCATTGAGAGCGTGAAAGGTTTTAGGCGATTCTCGTATATTGCTTCTGTGGTGAGCGAGTATGTCCTGCCCTTTACCGAATAAACATAGTCAGTTCCCTCGTTATTGGAGTTCCACATCCTGGTGTGTATCGCAGTACCGGTCATGTTGGCCGTAACAGACTGATGATTGCCTAACCGGTGGTAAAAGTATAAATCGAGTGTGGGAGATGAACTCTTAGACTTTTCGCCCTGTGTTGTCAGGACAGCATCGTGATTTGTTTCGTTGAACCAACGAGTGGTATAGTCACCGGGAGTATGGCTGAGATGCGTGGATAGGGTAGCTTGAAAGGTATAAAAGGTTGGATCTACTAGATTGTATTTCAGTTCGATCATATTGCTGAAATTTCTTTTCCTGTTGTCGATATCTTCTCGCTCGATCAAATGGTGCGTGCCGTCTTTCAGCAGATAATCAGTCAACTCCTTATAACGGTCACCTCTAAAGTCCTGATAGTTGAAGTCATAGGTAATGGCCCATTCAGAATTGCCATGATTCCATTTCGCAAAAGCCATATCTTCACCATTCCATGTGCTGACGGTATTCATAAGGTCAACTCCCAACGTATATCCATCCTCGTCTTTCCGTGTCTTGATGTTGATGACATAGGCAATGTCTTTACCGTATCTTACTCCAGGATTGTCGATGAAGTCGATAGACTTGATGACCTTAGGATTCAGGGATAGTAAGTCTTCTTTGCTGCAAACCGCTCCGTTAATTCGCATCTGGACACTTCCTCGGTTATCGGCGGATTTGATGGTATGCAGAACAGCGTCTATCTTGATGGCAGGTAATGAGAGCTTACTTAACAGACTGTATCCGTTGGCGGAAGATCGTTTCTCCTCGTCCGAGGGGATAATGAGTTTGCCATCGGTCTTGTCGATTATACGTGTTGCCTTGATGGTTACCTCCTCGAGATTCACTTCTTTCTGTCCTTTCGACGCTATGGCACAGAAAAGAGCTAATAGTAAAATAAGATATTTTTTCATTCTTGCTTTGTTTTCCGACAAAGGTATAGAATGATAGAGAACAAGGCAAAAAAACAAACTGACATTTGTCTGACATTTTCTGAAGGAAAACCGACAAATGTTGTATGTTGCTGATATTTAGAACCTTATCTCTTGATACGTAACTGGTAGTCTTTACCTCGCTCTGAAACGATTTCCAGATTTCCTGTCTCTTCTACAATCGGTTTCAATCTTCGTATCAACGTATAGAGGGTTTCGCTGGCATCAGGTTTTTTAGGCCATAGGGTGTTGCAGATGTCATGCTTGGAAATCTTATGGTTGGCAGAGGTGAAGAACATTCTCATCAGTTGCATCTGCATAGGCGTCAACTTAATAGGCTGATGATGCAAATCGTAGAAATATTCGTCGGTGGTGTTCATCATCAGTCCACCCAAAATCAGCATACCTTTATGATGATTCTTGAAGTAGTAAAAAGAGCCGATAGTCCATAGTAAGGTGAAGAAAGAGAGAATACTGCTCATCGATTGGTCCGACATCGAGAATATAGAAGCCGCAGAACAGTTCGCATAACTTTGAAATTCTATGGCTTGATGGTTCTTTTGCCATTTCATCTTTTTACTGCATAATCCCTCTTGCCGGTCATTCATGGCATAATAGACGAAAGAACAATCTTTGAGCTCGTTTAGTTTCAGGTGACTGCGATAATCTTGAATCGTGTCCGGAGTAATCCAACAGGAACTTTTCTCCGCAAGAGTCAGGGCTAATGCCTGATTCATGTCATCGACGATGCG